>NZ_JAHCDO010000021.1:0-70011 GCF_050768835.1 Bacillus pfraonensis
AACAGCTGATAACTTTATCTCATTTGAGTATGTATTAAATGTTGTACCTTTTTTTACCATAAAAAATCCCCTCCAAGTAATAGTGTAACATCCATCTGTATACATGGTCTTTTTTACACTGTCTACCTAAAGGGGATAATATCATTTCCTAGGCTCTTTACATCGTATGTTTAAATGTAAATAACTCTTCTTTAGGAAGCGAAATAGATTTCACCTCTTCTACTTCCTCGTCTTTTTTCATTTCTCCTAATCTCACTTTTGTTATCGCATCCTCTATACTTCTTACAATCATGTTTCCTGAGAAAATAGTGAGTCCAAAAAAAGTAATTGGTACGAGCGGAATCCATGGATGTACTATTAGAGAACGAAAATATACGCCAATTAAACCAGACCATTCGTGTGTGTAAGAATCTACCTCAATTGGCCCAAAACTCACTGTCCCTCCAAAAAATACTTGAAGCAATCCTAGGTGAAGAAAGATAATAAGCGTTTGAATAAACTGCTGCATCAATACAAGTACAAATGTCATATATAAGTGCGGAAACAAATGTTTCACAATAATACGCCGTCTACTTCCGCCTAATATACGAGCAGCATCTACAAACTCTTCCTTTCGTAATTTCCGCACTTCATTTGCAACATAAAGAGAAATTGTCGGAACTGCCAGGATAACAAGCAATATGACTTGAAAGGATGCTCTCTCAAAAAAACTGGTCGTCTCCTCTCCATTGGCAAAACTAGTTGCAAACTGAAGAAAAAAATACGCAATCATAACGGTTGGAATCACTGTAAAACTATCAAAAAACGCTTCAATTTTTGAAAACCCTCTTTTTACATATGTCCCTAATATAACACCAAAAAAGACACCTAAAGCCATCCGTATCATCGCAATAAAAACGGATATACCAATGGTCCACTTTGCTCCTTCAATAACTAGATTTAACAAATCATAACCTTTTCGATCTGTACCAAGTAAAAATTGCCATGAAGGCGCAAATGGTGGAGCTTCTACATTTCCTTGCGCATCATATTGTATTGAAACTTGGCGAATATGTCCTCCATTCCATAACGTATTCCCAATGCTAAGTCCAACTAACACGACAAGAAATAAAATACTAAACCAAAACTTTTTATCGCGCTTTATATATTTCCACATCTCTTATGCCCTCTCTTTCATCGCATCTGGAACGAAATAATGAAACGACTTAAATAGAATAAAGATCGGGATATAAATAAGTAAGATACTCACTGTAAAAACTTCAACCGGTTGATAATTTTTAATGAATACAAAAATACCATGTGTGTTAAAAAGCCATTCTATAATATACAAATTTGATAACATAAACCAAATATTTGTTTTCGCAAAAAACAATGTACTAAGCAACACATTCCGCAATACATGGCGATTTAAAATATAAAAGCGATCAAACCCTTTCGCCCGTGCAAATAACACATAATCTTTTTCTAATTCTGTTTCAAAACGAAGGAGTAATAGCTTTACAAACATAATTGTAGTGGGAATACTTAAACAAATAATAGGTAAGCCCCGAATAGACTCTCCTCTTAGCCCAGCAATTTTAACAGGTAAAAAACCTGTCTTTTGAAAAAACCATACGACAAGAATTTGTGATCCGATAATAAGAAGAATGTCTGGAATGGACTCAAGAAAAAGCAGAAATGATTTCATGCGACGCTGTATATGCAAACGACTTCTCATCATCATATACACAATGCAGAAAGCTATACATAATGAAATAAAAAATGAAGCTAAAAAAATAATCATCGTTTCTTTGTAATGAATAAATAGTTGCGGAAATAACGGCCGATTCATCCCATACGTTAAGTTTGGAACATCTATCAGCTTCATAACTGACATCTTTAAAGCCTGTACATACTGCGAAAAGTTAATATTTAACCCTTCAAATAATTTTGGAAGAGCACCTAAACAAATAATTCCGATGACAGAAAGAATAAATTGCACTGTAACCTCTACTCCATTTGAAATGACCCTTCTTGCCATTTTCCCCCTTCTCTCTATACAAATTTCCATTCTATTCCGTTTTATTTTATAAACTTTTTTGAAAATTGTAAATATTTGCTACAAAAAAGAATCACTAACTTATGATTCTAGTGATTCTTTATGCATATGTTTCTCATTTCTAGCAAACGGCATATAAAGTAATAAACATCCTATAAACACAGCGATTTCCAATGAAATACTATAACTATAGTATGGATGTGGACCTAACATATCAAGTAATGAAGCTGTTTCTGGTTTATGCGCCAACCTTACAAAACTGTAATGTTATTGTAAGCTAAAACGATTTGTCATATTTTCCTTCTCTTCTATACTAAAAACAGATACCAAAAACGAACGAAAAGGTGATAAATAAATGAAAAAGAAAAATAAAGTGTTAATTACGAGTGTAGTAGCTATTGGGATTGCAGCAGGTTCATATTTTGCTTTTGCTGGTGGCGGTTCTGACGTAGCTATGGCATACAGCAGTTATAAAGTAACAGAAAAACAAATTGAAAATGCACAAAAATTTGGCGGTGAAGTTATTCCAAATGGAATTGAAACAATCGCATTTGATCCATCAAAAGGAACATATGAACTAGCTGTAAAAAAAGGCGATGAAGTCAAAAAAGGACAGCTACTCTTTAAATACAATGACCCTACTATGAAATTAGGTGTAACGGAAGCAGAAATGCAAAAAAAACTTGCGAATAAAGAAGTAGAATTATTAAACAAACAACTAAATGCAGCAAAACAAAAATTACAAAAAGATAAAAACGCTGGTGCGCCTACTGAAATGCTAAAAGCAACAGAAACTGAAATCGCACAGCTTGAATCACAGCTTGAAATGAAAAAATTTGAGGTTGAAAAAGCTGATCAAATGATTCAAACAAGCAAAGAGAAATTAACTACTCTTTCTGTAACAAGTCCTGTTGATGGCGTAATTGATGATATTACAAAAAATGCAGACGAAAAAACAGGTATGAGCGGTATTACAATTCGTCACGCTGGTCCATTAAAAGTAAAAGGACAGCTATCAGAATATGAACTAGCTAACGTAAAAATTGGGCAAGAAGTAACTGTCACATCAAAAACGGTACCAGGAAAAACATGGACTGGAAAAGTCACAGAAATCGGTACAACACCAGTAAAAAGCATGGATGAAAACAAAACCGTTTCTAACTATCAATTTATCGTTACATTAGATAATAATGAAGAACTGCAAACGGGATTCCACGTATACGTAACAAGCAAGTCTGGCGAAGCAACTGGTACAGTGGTTCCAAAAAGTAGCATTGTGAAAAAAGGTGATAAAAACATTGTATTCATCGTGAAAGATGGGAAAGCAAAAGAACAAGCAGTTACTGTTGAATTTGAAACAGATAGCGAAGCAAAAGTATCTGGCGTAAAAAAAGGTGACCAAATCATCTCTAAACCAGAAAAAGACTTAAAAGATGGCATGGAGGTTAATGCCCAATGATTGACTTAAAAGGCATCACGAAATCCTTTCAAAACGGTGAAGAAACAGTGCAAATCTTACACGGTATTGATGTAACGCTAAATCAAGGCGAATTCACTTCTATTATGGGACCATCTGGATCTGGTAAATCAACATTAATGAATATTATCGGTTGCTTAGATAAACCAACAAGTGGAACGTATTCGTTAGCTGGACAGAACATTTCAAATATGTCTGAAACGGAGTTAGCTCATATTCGTAATAAAGAAATTGGATTTGTATTCCAAAACTTTATGCTGCTTCCTCGTCTTAATGCGCTGCAAAATGTAGAGTTACCACTTATCTACGCAGGGGTAGATAAAAAAGAACGACGTGAACGGGCGCTGGCTGCACTAACAAAAGTAGGTTTAGCAGACCGCGCAACACATTTACCAAACGAATTATCTGGTGGACAAAAACAGCGTGTTGCCGTTGCTCGCGCCATTGTAAATAATCCAAAGTTCATTTTAGCCGATGAACCAACTGGTGCACTTGATACAAAAACAAGCAAACAAATTATGGACCTCTTTTACGAATTAAACAAACAAGGCTCAACAATCATTATGATTACCCATGACCGTGAAATTGGGGAAGCGGCAGCACGCCAAATTGTAATTCGTGACGGAAATATCGTCCAAGATTGGAGAGGTTAATTTTGAACACAAATGAAAATATACGCATGGCCCTTTCCTCCATCTTCGCACATAAGATGCGTTCTGTATTAACGATGCTGGGGATTATAATTGGGGTTAGCGCCATTATTACCATCATCTCAATCGGAGACGGAACAAATGCAAAGTTCCGTGAACAAATCGGTAATGAAAAGAAAGATCAGTTTTCAGTGAACTATAGAACAGAAGATTATTCTGATATGGATGGAAAAATTTCCGCTAGTATGTATGACGATGTCTCCAAAATTTCCGGTGTTCAAGATGTGTACCCAGATGTTAGAGGCAAAGAAAAAGTGTATGCAGGGAAAAAGGAATTAGATATTGATATAACTGGTGTAAAAGGCGATTACTTTGAAGATACATCCCGCTTCAAACTAGAACACGGCAAATTGTTCACTGCCGCTGATTTAGATAAGCCTGGGCATACAATCGTATTACACAAAGATGCATTTAATAAATTATTCTCTTCATGGGAATCAAACTTGTATGTTGATATAAAAGGTACGCCCTATAAAGTAATTGGTGTATATTCTACTAAATCAACAGCAATGATGGGTGGCATGGAATTTAAAGAAGGTGCTATCTCCGCAGAAAACTGGCCTGTTCTATTTGGGAAAAATAATTATGACGGCTTAACAGTAAAAATTGCTCCAGGTCAAGATAAGGAAACTGTGCAAGATGCAGTTGTAAAATCATTAAATGATGCAAAAAAACCAGAGCATACAGGGAAATTTGAAGTACCAGACCCACAAGAAATGTTAAAAGAAATCGATAGCTTTACAGGCATATTAAAAAGCGTATTCGGTGGTATTGCCGCTATTTCACTACTTGTTGGTGGTATCGGTGTTATGAATATCATGCTCGTTTCTGTAACAGAACGTACGCGTGAAATCGGTATTCGTAAAGCACTTGGTGCAACGCGAGGGAAAGTATTAATGCAATTCCTTATTGAATCTTGTATTTTAACAGCATTAGGCGGATTTATCGGCTTCTTGCTTGGTATTTTCTTCGCTTGGATTGTCGCAATCTTTGCCGGATGGCCACTTGTTGTTTCTGTAAAATTAGGTTTAATCTCAGTAGCATTATCTATGTTAATCGGTATCCTATTCGGGTTACTACCAGCTAACAAAGCTGCGAAACTGGATCCAATTGAATGCTTACGATATGAATAATAGAAAAGGTTGCCTTATAATGGGCAACCTTTTTTACAACGTATTGGAAAACAAGAGCCAGTAGACTCTTGTTTTTTGTCGTTATTTGCCGGCTAGTCGATATCCTTTGTCGAATCGCCGATATATTCGAATTTGCGCCGATATATTGTAAGGAATGGTCGATATATTTGAAAAATCGCCGATAAAATTTCATTTACTAATCTACACAATCCAAATTATATACCTGAAGATTCCATACCGACTTGCAATTTTCTCATAAACTCACTCTTACTATTCTCGCGGGCAAAGGCAGTTTTAGGAACAATATTTGCACTCATTGAGCTCACATAAATAAAAATGTATGCCTCATTTTCTTCTACCTTCTCGATCCCTTTCCAATTCCGCTTTGTCTCTCCACCACTGTTTGTTTCAATAATTCCCTCATCTATTATTTGTAAATTGTGCTTACCTAGTAAATTGCTATAACTTCCTTCTCGAAGCATCTTCTTAATATTTCTTTCGATATGGTTATAGAAATACATAGGATAGAACACGATCCATATCACCCCTGCTAGAAAAAAAATAACAGGTAGCTCCGTATATACTTGACCTGGTGGTCCTAACAAAAAAGTACTAAGTGGAACAGCAAAAAAATAATAGCTACAATATAACGTTGAAGAAATAAAGAACGCTTTACTGTTTTAGAATGCTTTGCATAATGCAGATTAAATGCTATAAAATCTTGTTCCGTTAACATATATTCTACTTGCATTTCCCCCATTCCCTTCTAAAAGTTCCCTCTATTATATCATTTAGATACTTACGTTCCTCTAGATTTTTCTCGACAAAAAAGCCATCATGTATACATGATGGCTTCATACATATCAACCTATTATTTCTTTAATGCAAATCCAAATTTATCCCAAGCTTGTAAATAATCCAATAAGAAAATTTCTTCTTCTACAACACGACCAACCACATTTGTTTTCCCTGTATTCACCATATCTTTTAAAGCAATTTGTAATTCCCCTTTATATTGACCATATTGTTCATTATCAATAAGAAGATCACCACGTTTAATTGGTCTTGTATGATGAGGTTTAAACTCTTCTTTTTTATATTTCACACGACTTTGTGTAGAACGAATCATATATTCAGACACATCCCCGCGATAAAAATGTGGCTCTTCTAATACAATTTTTTTCTCTAATTCTGTTGTCGTTTCATAAATCTCTACATCAAACGTTTGCTTTTCTTTATTTACTTCTCCAAGCGCTTTTAATTCTTCTTCTGATGCATATGCATTCGCAATAATTACATCATCGATTAATTCTGTTGCAAATAAATGTTTCGCCTGCGTTGTCATTGGCAATTCACGATGTTGTTCAAGTGTACATAATCCTTCCGTTACCGGCCATGGACCATATGTCGCATCAAATGATGTAATAAAAGCAGCCGTTCTCATGCCGTAATCTTTAAATTGTTTTGAGCATTTTATAAAATGATTATAAGAAAGACCGGAATAACGATGCGGATAAAAGTTATGGCAACCAATTAAATTTTCACGGTTCGGACGATGACTCATAATATTATCAACGTATTTCGTACCGTTACTCATATTAATCTCAATTTTTAATCCATATGGGTTATATGTCATAATCGACTCTTCTAATCCCGAGAAACCAACATCTAGACGAATACCATACGCACCTAATTCATGGAAGAATGAAAGGTCGTTATAAGAAATTCCAAGTTGTTCAAAAACAGCTGGACTAATATCAACAAGTACTTGGAAACCTAATTTATTTGCATGCGAAACCGTTTCCTTAAACTCTTTCACAATTTTCTCTTTTTCTCCATCTACTGATAATAAACATGTAAATACACGTGTAAAACCATATTGATGTGCTAATGTTAAATATTCCTTATCTTTCTCTACTGTAGAATGTTCTGGATAAATAGAAATACCTAATCGTCTCATGCGTATACGCCTCTTTCTTCATCATCATTTTGTAAACCTTTTCAAATATATGTAGTAAAGTAGTAGAAACTCTCTTCTACTTCACCATTTATTTGAATCCGCTTTCTTTTTAGAGAAACATTTCTCTATCAATCATAACAACTAGCAGACTATACATCTATACTTTACCTTTTTTGATAACATTTGTGTAGTATTTACACAAATTTGTAAATTTTTTTACCCAGGAAAATTGTTATACCATTTCAGTTCACCTTTCTTGACTGTTACATTGACCACTACATATACTCGAAAGAACAGAGAAAAAATTTTAGGGGATGAATATATGGGAGAAGCAGCACTCGTAAAACGAGAACCATTATGGACAAAAGAATTTATTGCGCTTATTTTCGCTAACTTATGTATGTTTTTAGGATTTCAAATGTTAATCCCAACACTGCCTGTTTACGTGAAAGAAATTGGTGGTACGAGTTCAAACATCGGATTTGTTGTTGGAATGTTTACTGTGGCGGCTTTAATTATTCGGCCACTCACCGGAAATGCACTACAAAAATTTAGTAAAAAGCTCATTTTAATGACTGGTACTGCCATTTGCCTACTTGCCATGGGCAGCTACCTATTTGCCTCTACTGTCTTCCTTCTTCTTGCTGTTCGTATTTTACACGGAGCTGGTTTTGGAATTACCACTACAACATATGGGACTGTAGTCTCCTACTTAATTCCAGCAGCCCGACGTGGTGAGGGTATGGGGTATTTTGGGCTCTCTGGAACGATCGCTATGGCACTTGGCCCTCTTATCGGACTGTGGCTTATGCAAACTTATAACTTTACGATTCTTTTTTTATGTGCACTATCTTGCACAGTAGTTTCATTACTATTAACAAAATTACTCAAAATTCAAGCAACTGAAAAACCAATTCACCAAGCACACGAAACATTTTTAGATGGATTTATCGAAAAGAAAGCTTTACTTCCTTCATTATTAATATTATGTATTACATTAATGTATGGAGGGATCGGTAGCTTTATCACGTTATTTGCTACGCAAGTTGGTATTACTGATATTAGCCTTTTCTTCTTATTTAATGCCCTTGCCATCGCAGTAACACGTCCCTTCTCCGGAAGACTATACGATGTAAAAGGTCATGCATTTGTTATTATTCC
This sequence comes from Bacillus pfraonensis, assembly GCF_050768835.1. NCBI lineage: Bacteria > Bacillati > Bacillota > Bacilli > Caryophanales > Bacillaceae > Bacillus > Bacillus pfraonensis. The sequence continues at coordinate 8,480 of NZ_JAHCDO010000021.1, forward strand.
CGGTGTTATTTTAACATTTGCAGGCATTATCCTATTATCATATACAACAACAATACCAAGTTTAATAATTGCAGCAAGCTGTTACGGAAGTGGATTCGGCGCTATTCAGCCCGCCTTACAAGCATGGATGATTGACCGTGTAGATCCTCATCGCCGCGGCGTTGCTACTGCAACATTCTTTTCTGCATTTGATCTTGGAATTGGAGCCGGAGCCATTATCTTTGGATTCATCGCACACTTTACAGACTATGCAACTGTATATCGCTATTCCTCTGTGTTACTGATCGCGTTTCTTTTTATTTACATTACAAATGTACGAAAGCAAAAACGACTGGATAAAAAACATGAGAAAGCTGCTGGATGATTCAGCAGCTTTTCATGTTATCCCTCTATTTGCGGGCAGTAAGACGACTAATAATCAGTGGGGCTTCGTCTACCACTGATTATTAGCCTTCACTTTATCTATATGATTTCAAATGTACATATTCCTAAATAGTTGCTCAATCATTTACTCCAAATTCCAATACATACACTTTATCCTCCAATTCAAATACAAAATGCTCTGCACTGACGTACCAATCGTAATCACTTTGGACTTCATACGTAATTACGTGTCTTCCATCAAAAAATGAGACTAATAGCTCAAGAAATGTTTGAACCCTATTGTCTTTCTCTACCTCATGTAACATTTGATTATCATATTTTAAATAAAACTCTCTTTCAAAAAACCATCGATCTAATACTTCTTGTAATCGTTCTTCATAATTATTACATATTTCATGACTGTGATACTCTCTCTCAAAATATGTTTGAATAGTGGCAAGAATCGTATCTTGTTTCACTATTTCATGAAACTGAAAAGTATATCCATGATTCGTCATATGATTAACCTGTTCCATCGCCAATAAATAACCATTTATTTTATCTAACACAATTTCCCCCTCCAATTATATATATGTACTTACAATTAAATCGCTTTTCTAAAATGAAATTTCTACTTTCATTCTTTACATACCTACCGTTAAATTCCACTTTTTTTGTTCCGTGCATATTCTCATCTCATACATACAAATACTATGACTATTACAGGTAAATTGTACAGAATAACATTACATTTAAACTATAATTCTCCATAATGTAAACGGTCTTTTTTTAAGGTTACGTAAATTTTTTAAAGCTTTGTAAATTTAATGTAAAGTTTGCATTGATATCATTTACATCACCTCAAATTTTAGTTAATAATTACACCGTACATGAAATTTAAGGAGTGAAATGTGTGGAATTTAATGTTCAAGACATGATCTTCCAGTTTATTGGTGGATTAGGTATTTTCTTATTCGGGATTAAGTACATGGGGGACGGACTGCAACAAGCAGCTGGTGATCGCCTACGTGACATTCTCGATCGTTTTACAACTAACCCACTTATGGGCGTACTAGCAGGTATGTTAGTTACCATACTGATTCAATCTAGCTCAGGAACAACCGCTTTAACAGTCGGACTTGTAAGTGCTGGATTTATGACACTAAGACAAGCAATTGGTGTTATTATGGGTGCTAACATTGGTACAACCGTTACAGCATTTATTATTGGAATTAAAATTGGAGAATATGCTCTTCCAATTATGGCAGTTGGAGCAATCTTACTATTCTTCTTTAAAAATAAAAAAGTACACTCTCTTGGACAAGTCATTTTCGGATTTGGTATGTTATTCTTCGGTTTAGAATTAATGAGCACAGGTATGAAGCCGCTGCGCTCTCTAGAATCATTCCAAGAATTAACTGTTAGCATGAGTAACAGCCCAATCTTAGGCGTTATCGTAGGTACAGTATTTACATTAATTGTACAAAGCTCAAGTGCAACAATCGGGATCCTACAAGAGTTATTTGGCCAAGGTGCAATTGATTTAAAAGCTGCTTTACCTGTACTATTTGGTGATAATATCGGTACAACAATTACCGCTGTATTAGCAGCGATTGGTACTTCTATTGCAGCAAGACGAGCAGCATTAGTACACGTTATCTTTAACATAGTTGGTACAATTATCTTTACAATTTTATTAGTACCATTTACAAATTTGATTCAATATTTCCAAACATCATTAAATTTAAATCCAGAAATGACAATTGCTTTTGCACATGGAACATTTAATGTAACGAATGCGATTATTCAGTTCCCATTCATTGCAGTGTTAGCATGGATTGTAACAAAAATTATTCGCGGTGAAGATGCTTCTATTGACTTTAAACCGCAGCACTTAAATCCAATCTTTATTGAACAATCTCCTGCCATTGCCTTAACAGAGGCACAAAAAGAAATTATTCGTATGGCAGAGTTCTCATTACACGGACTAAAAGAAGCAACTCTATTTTTAAATACAAAAGAAAAGAAACATGCTGATATGGCAGCACAATTAGAAGGCGCTATTAACAACTTAGATAGAAAAATTACCGATTATTTAGTACTACTTTCTGAAAAACCACTTTCACCAATGGATTCAGAAAAACATTCTGTCTTAGCATCTGTTGTCGGAGATATTGAACGAGTTGGAGACCATGTAGAAAATGTTGTGGAGCTTGTTGACTCCCAAATTTCTAATCGCGTTACACTATCAGAGGAAGCAATGGCAGAACTAAACGAAATGCTTGAACTAACAACTTCAACACTGCAAGATGCAATTAATGCTTTAACAAACTTTGATACTGAACTTGCACAAACAGTCATTACAAAAGAACGTAAAATTGACCAAATGGAACGTGTATTACGTAAACGCCACGTACTACGTCTAAATGAACGTAGTTGCTCAGGTGATGCAAGCATTATTTATGTTGATATGGTAAGTAACTTAGAGCGTATCGGCGACCATGCTGTAAATATTGCAGATGGCGTTTTAGGAGAACAAGGGAAGTTTGCTTTAAAACAAACTCTATAATACAAAAAAGACGACCTTGATAAGGTCGTCTTTTTCTATATCATGTCCTATACATACGATACTATAATACATTCACTATCGTTCTTCCCTTTAACTTCCCTTGCAATATAAGTTCAAATTTATCATTTACTTCTTCTAATGTGCATTCTGCCGTATAAGGTAATAAGTCTAAATTCTTCCACTCATCCCCTAGCATTGACCAAATCTGCTTTCTTACTATCATTGGACATTGTACAGAATCTATTCCTAACAGATTAATACTACGCAGGATAAATGGATATACAGACGTTTTAAATTCATGTCCTGCAACGTTCCCACACGTCGTTACACTTCCACCATATTGAACTACTTTTAAAGCAGTTGCTAACGTACTTCCACCAACTGTATCAATCACACCAGCATATATTCCTTTTAACATCGGTTTTCCCGATTGATCATTTATTTCATCGCGATGAATCATCTCTTTTGCACCTAAATGAAATAACATTTCTTTCTCTTCCGTTTTCCCAGTCGCAGCTACGACATCATATCCTAACCTTGCTAAAATGCTAACTGCAACACTTCCAACTCCCCCTGTTGCTCCTGTAACAAGAATTCTTCCCATATCAGGTGTAATCCCTGCTGTAATTAATTTGTGTACAGACAAAGCAGCTGTAAATCCTGCTGTTCCATACATCATACTTTCTTTCAATGACAGCCCTTCTGGTAACGGTACAACCCATGATCCAGGGACACGAATATACTGACCAAATCCACCAGATGTATTCATTCCTAAATCATGCCCTGTTACAATTACTTGATCTCCTGTTTTAAAAGAAGGATCTTGACTACTAATCACTTCTCCTGCTGCATCAATTCCAGGAGTATGTGGATATTTCCTTGTAACTCCTCTATTCCCAGTAGCTGAAAGAGCATCTTTATAATTTAATGAAGAATGGCGAACACGTATTAGTACTTCTCCTTCTGGTAAATCGTTTATCTCTCTCTCAACCAAGGTTCTTTCAAATTGATTTTCTTCCTTCTCATTTACAAGAATTGCTCGAAACGATGTATGATTCATTATGCCTATCTCCTTTACTCCTAACAAGCGTTCTTTTACTTCATTATATTAAATTTATAGAAAGTGATATAATCGCCCTTTTGAACATATTTCAACAAATCTTACTTCTTTACTATTTTCTCATAATATATATTTCTATTTCCAATACAACAAATTATACTTGTTCTATCGTTCAACTCCCTAAAATTCGCTTTACAAAGAGTCGAAAAATCTGACTTTTTGTAAAATAAATTGAATTTTTGCGAAATGTAAATGATTTGTAATGTTCTTTTTCGCCAAATTTCATTATAATTAGGTGATATGAGTGTCGTATTTCAATCCAAATGAAGGAGTATATGAAATGGATCAAAACCCATCCTTGCAAGAAAATACACGAAATAATAATAAAAAAGGAAAGAAAAAAACAAAAGTTATCATAAGTGTCCTTTTATTATTTTTAATAATAGGAGGCGGGTATACTTGGTTTCTAGTAAATAAAGCATCCTCTGCTGTTCGAAATGCCGCTCACGATTTAGCACGCGGTGATAAATCAAATTTACGTGATAAAGCTGTTAAACCTATTACCAATAATGTATCTGTATTAATAATGGGCGTTGATGAAAGCGATGTACGTAGTAAAGAATACGGTGGTGCCATAAGAACAGATGCAATGTTACTTGCAACGTTTAATAAAGATAGTAAAACTGTTAAACTTTTAAGCATTCCGCGAGACACATATACTTATATCCCAATAGAAAAGAAAATGGATAAAATTACACATGCACATGCATATGGTTCTGCTAAAAATGGAAAAGATGGTGGACCACAAGCTAGTATTGATGCGGTAGAAAAATTACTCCATGTTCCTGTTGATTACTTTGTAAAATTCAACTTTAAATCATTTATGAAAATTGTAGATGATTTAGGTGGCATTAAAGTAGATGTTCCTGTTGAATTTACTGAACAAGATAGCAACGATAATGCAGAAGCAATCCACTTGAAAAAAGGTGTTCAAAAATTAAACGGTGAAGAAGCTCTTGCTCTTGCTAGAACACGCCACATTGATAGTGATGCAATGCGCGGTCAACGTCAACAACTTGTTATCGAGGCCATTTTGAAAAAAGTAACAAGCGTTGACTCTGTAACAAAAGTAGGAAGTATTATTGATGATATTAATGGACAATTTGTTACAAACCTAACATTTGACGATATGTTATCATTCTATAAATACGGTTCAGATTCTTCAATTGAAAAATTACAAATCAATGGTTCAGACTGTTACATGGCAAAAGGTGATGATACATGTAGTCGTTCTGCTGGTGATGGAAGAACATATTACTACCAACCAGATGAAAAAGACCTAACAAATCTAACAAATCAACTGCGTACTCATCTAGGACTACCTGAGTATAAGAAAGTTAATTCTAGTGATAAAGAAGACAAAAAGAAAACGAAAGATACAACTAACAAAAAAAATAACAGTAACAATGAAGACATAGATACAGAAACTACATCGAATGAAAAAACAAAAGATACAACTAACAATTCTACTAACAAAAAAAATAACAGTAACAATGAAGACATAGATACAGAAACTACATCGAATGAAAAAACAAAAGATACAACTAACAACTCTACTAACAAAAAAAATAACAATAACGATGAAGACACAGATACAGAAACTACATCGGATGAAAATTAATAAGAAACCCAGCTTTATGGAGATAGAGCTGGGTTTCTTCTCTTTTTATAAACTTCTATCTGCAAAGACCCTCTAAAATATTAAAAATTCTAACTTTTCAACTATCAATTTCCATATCTTTAAATTATAATAAAGGATAGATATATATTCTAATTAACAGGGGGCAAAAACCTATGAAAGCCGCAGTAAAACATAACGTTTCAGACTTTAAAGATTACCTAAAATCCAATGAAATACATATGGAAGAAAACATAGATGAAAATGATGGTTCCGTATTTTTTTCAGTAAACTTAGAAACAGAGAGCGGTGCAAAAGTTCGTCTTATCGCTGCCTTTCATAACGAGCATCCTACTGTCGATATATATTGCTTCAATGTCGCTCAAGTTCATGATGCAGCTAAGAAAAGCGAATTGTTACATGTAATCAACGAGTTAAATACAGCATATCGATTCGCAAAATTCACAATTAGTAAAAATGATTCAATCGACATTTCAACGTCCCTTGTATTTACAGAACCATATTTTAATCCTGCCCTTGTATTTGAACATACGAGACTATTATATAAAGCTGCAAATGATGAATATGAAAGTTTGATGAAGCTTATTTGGGCTTAATCATTGAACGCCACTGGTTCTCCAGTGGCGTTCATCGTTTTTTCTTAAGGAATTTATTTACTTATTAAATAAATAGATTCACATTTCCATCAGAAGCATCTGCTAAATAAGCTGCCACACCAGCAAACTCGGCATCTTCCATGATTTCTTCTTCTTTTAACCCCAATAAATCTACTGTCATTTGACAAGCTACAAGCTTAACACCTTGTTCTTTTGCCATATCAATTAAATCTGGCAGCGACATAGCATTATGCTTTTTTATAACGTGCTTAATCATTTTAGGGCCCATGCCAGCAAAATTCATTTTGGATAATCCCATCTGATTTGCTCCGCGAGGCATCATCTTTCCAAACATTCTCTCTAAGAAATTTTTCTTTACGTGTACATGTTCATCTTTCCTGAGTGCATTTAACCCCCAAAATGTATGAAAAATCGTTACTTCTTGATCATACGCTGCTGCACCGTTTGCAATAATATAAGCTGCCATCGCTTTATCATAATCTCCACTAAATAAGACAATTGTTGTTTTTTTCTGATTCTCCATGTTAACTCCTCCCCCCCAAAATACCCATATGGGTATTTTGGGAAATGTACAAAATCCTTTATTAAAAAACTTTTCATCGTACCGTATTATTCTGTTTTACCTTCCCACTCTAACATACCGCCAGTCATATTTATAACATGGAAACCATTGCTCTCTAAAAGCTGAGCAGCTCGTGAACTTCTCCCACCAGAGCGACATACCATAATATATTCTTTACTTTTATCTAGTTCATGCATGCGAAATTCTAATAACCCAAGTGGAATATGAAGAGCTCCTGGAATTTTCCCTTCCTCTACTTCTTCTACTTCACGAACATCGATCATATTTAATACTTCATGATTCATTAATTTATTTTCTAATTCTTTGGCTGTCATTTCTTTCATTTGTCATTTCCTCCTTAATTCCAAGCATTTATACCACCCGAAACATTCGTAATATGTTGAAAGCCTAATTTCTTTAGCATTTTTACTGCGCGTTTACTTCTCATTCCACTTTGACAAATCACTATTACTTCTTTACTTTTATCTAAACGACTCGCTTTTTGTACTAACTCATTTAATGGGATATTTCGGAATCCTTGAATGTGATGCCCTCTAAATTCACCTTGTGTGCGAACATCAATCAATTGTTTATTCTTTTTATGAAGTAAACCTTTGAGCTCTTTCCCACTTATATTTTTAACACCCTTAACCGGTAAAAAGCGAGAAATGATAAACGAAGCAATAAGTATAGTTAAAATGATATTGAATACTACATTTGCACTCATCCGCCATCTCCTCCAATCCTTTTCTATGCAATTAGTCTCTTATTTTTTACGCCTTTTTAATCCAGAACTTCAGCACACCGTTTTCTTCTATATGTTGCAATACTTCATTTCCTCCTTTTTTCGACCAAGCTGGAATATCCTTTATTGCGCCTTTATCTGTTAAGTGAACCTCTAGCACTTCTCCAGATTGTAAAGCTTCCATAGCTTTTTTTGTTCTTACGATTGGCATTGGGCATGCTAAGCCTTTCACATCTAATACTTGTTTTGCATTCATGTTCTATACCTCCATCTGTTTCTTCTATTTTTCAATCCATACGCTCTACTTCATTACGAACACCTAAAATAAAACTTTCTCAGCAACATCTTTTGCTTATAATGCTAGGGCACCCACTCCATTACCCCCTATGGTATATTTTCATTTAAAAAAATTTAATATCCTATATTCTAACTCTAATTGTTTCCTAAAAAACCCATATACCTACAGGGGTATAAAAATAGTGTTTTAAAAATCTGTCAACACATTCGTTTGACAGATTATCTACTTTTCACAAGTAATTGTACAGCCTCTTTAATTAGATCTTCATTGGATGTATCACCTTTTGCAAATTGTTCTCGCAAACATTTTTCCAAATTTGTTCCGACAATTAATCCAATTGCGCGATCCATAGCAGAGCGTGATGCTGTTAATTGTGTAATTACCTCTTTACAATCTTTTTCTTCTTCAATCATTCGAAGGACACCACGAATTTGTCCTTCAATTCGCTTCAGCCTATTTTTAATATCTTGATTGTATTCCAATGCCCGATCACCTCAATACTTTCCAAAATATGCTTTATTTAAATAAATACTTACTGTAGTAAGATTTTAATTTGCATTTACAAACCATCATATACCCTTGAGGGTATTTTGTAAAGCACTATTTTACTTTATATGATTACAACCTTCTCATCTATTTATATACAATCTGACCTGGAAAAGCCGTTGCATACAATTTAAAACCACCATCGACATTCTTCACCTTATACCCTCTTTCCATTAACATACGTGCAGCAACATAGCCCCTCATACCGAGCTGGCATGTCATATATATTTCTTCATTTACTGGAATTTCATCCAATCTTTCGCGTAATTCATCTAATGGAATATTAACTGAACCCTTAATCATCCCTTGTTTTAACTCATTTGGTTCACGAACATCAATCAAATATCCACCATTTTGGACAATACGATCAATCTCATGCCACTGCACTGTATCTACAAGCCCTTCAATTATATTACTTGCAGCATACCCCACCATGTTTACTGGATCTTTTGCAGAAGAATATGGCGGTGCGTATGCTAATTCCAAATCTGGTAAATCTAATGCCTTTAGCTTCGCTTTCATTGCCGTTGCAATGACATCAATACGCTTATCTACACCGTCACGTCCAACCGCTTGCGCACCATAAATTTCGCCTGACTCTTTATTAAAGATCAATTTTAATAAAACAGGATGTGCATTTGGATAATAACCTGCATGGGAATTTGCTTGTACATGTACTACCTCATAGGGTATATTTAAACGCTGCAACACCTTCTCATTTACTCCTGTTGAAGCAACTGTTAATTCAAAGACCTTTACAATCGATGTTCCCATCGTTCCTTTGTATACAGACTTTGCATGTTCATGAATGATATCCGCTAACAGACGACCTTGTCGATTTGCTGGCCATGCTAATGGAATCATTGTCTCTGTTTCTGTCACAAAATCTTTTACCTCAATTGCATCACCAATCGCATAAATAGACGAATCCAAAGTTTGTAGTTTTTCATTTACTTTAATTGTTCCTCTTACTCCAAGTTCTAACCCTGCTTCTTTTGCTAAACGACTCTCCGGCCCGACACCGATTGAAAGAATAATCATATCTGTATTGATTTTTGAACCACTTTTTAAGCGTACGACTGCTCCATCTTCTTCAAAAGCATCTACCCCGTCTTCCAAAATGAGCTGAACACCATGCTTTTTCATATGTTCATGTACATATGCCGCCATTTCATAATCAATTGGTGGCATGACTTGATTATTCATCTCAACAAGCGTCACATCTATTCCTTTTTCTCTCAAATTTTCTGCCATTTCAACACCAATAAATCCACCGCCAATGACAGTCGCATGACGTGGTTTCTTCTCATCAATATACCCTTTAATACGATCTGTATCTGGTACACTCCGTAATGTAAACAACGCCTTTGTTGTTTCAATTCCTTGGATAGGTGGCACTATTGGCTTAGATCCTGGTGAAAGAATTAAAATATCATACGACTCTTCATACGTTTCATTTGTCATTACATTTTTTACGATAATTGTTTTTTCTTCTTTATTAATTTTTATCACTTCACTTAAAATACGAATATCTAAATGGAATCGCTTTGACATCTTTTCAACGGTTTGCACTAATAGTTTCTGTCTCTCTTGAATCACACCGCCAATGTAATACGGCAATCCGCAGTTTGCAAAAGAAATATATTCCCCTCGCTCAAACATAATAATTTCATCCTCTTCGCTTAAACGACGAAGACGTGCTGCTACTGATGCTCCGCCGGCAACTCCACCAACTATGACGATTTTTTTACTCATATTTCCCTAACCTCCACAACTATTTTTGCTTACTGCTACAGATATACAACACCTTCAAATTACATATACCCGTATAGGTATATAATAAACATAAAAAAATATAATGGCAATATATAGACTCAAATTTATACTTGTTCACAAATTTGAAACAAACTGAGCATTAAAAAAACCGCTGATCCCAGCGGCTTTATACATACTTCCGATGCACCATCTTCCCATCATAAGAAAAGACAACATTTTTATTCTCCACAACTGACTCCATATGAACCGTTCTTCCCCATAGCTGATGAATGTACGGCAGTACTTTCTCTAAGTATTTTAAATCAAGCTCAATTCCTTCATAACAATGTTTAATATACAGTTCACCGTTCTTTAAATGGTCTCCATCTTCCACTACTAAATATGGAAATCCACCATTTGTACGCATATTTACAAGTTGATCACGAACATGTTCCCACTCTTTATCAATGACTTTATACTCTTTTCCTTGGCGCTGGAATAAGTACATATCTTCCCTCATCACAAGTTCTTTATTTAAATAGTTTCTCAGGAACGATACGTCCCATTCAATTTCTCGCACTTCAAAGATTTTCTCACGACCTGACCCTGGTTTCACACCGCGTCTTTTCATCTCTTCCGTTGGATTATTGTAACGTTCTTCAATATCTTCAAAGACCTTGATACCAAGATAATATGGGTTAATGCTTGTTTTTGAAGGCTGTACAACTCCTGCGTTTAACTTGGCAAATTCAATTGCTTCGTCAGATGTTAAGTCCATTTCTCGAAGGATGCGCTGATGCCAGTAGGAAGCCCAGCCTTCGTTCATGATTTTCGTTTCTAATTGCGGCCAGAAATATAACATTTCTTCTCGCATCATCGTTAAAATATCACGTTGCCACTCATCTAGATCTCTACTATATTCTTCAATAAATAGAAGTAAATCTTTCTCTGGTTGCGGCGGGATTTTCTTTTTCTTCCGCATATTTGGTCGTTCTCGTTTTTTATTTCTATCATCTAAATTCCACAAATCATCATACTGTGAAACCCGTTTCTTTTCTACTTCTTCCTCTTCTAAGTCATCGATACTCCAAGCCAGTTTTGGTCGCATAAGCGATGGATCAATGTGTTCTTGAATTGCTAATACCGCATCTAAAAATGTTTCTACTTCTTTTTTTCCATATTTATGTTCATACGCTTTAATTCGTTCTGCTGTCGCTGCCATACTTTCAACCATATCGCGCTTCGTATTTGAAAAGCGAATATTATTTTTAAAGAAATCGCAGTGTGCTAATACGTGTGCTACAATTAATTTATTTTGAATGAGTGCATTGGTATCGAGTAAAAACGCATAACATGGATCAGAGTTGATGACAAGCTCATATATTTTACTAAGTCCCAAATCGTAATGCAGCTTCATTTTGAAGAACTGTTTCCCAAAACTCCAATGTGAAAATCGTGTTGGCATTCCATATGCACCAAACGTATAAATAATTTCCGCTGGGCATACTTCATAGCGCATCGGATAAAAATCCAGCCCAAATCCAGTCGCAATTTCAGTAATTTCAGCGATTGCATATTGTAGTGCTTTATCATCACTAGCTCTCATTATTTTCCCTCCTTACACTTTCCCTTAAGACAGTGTATGAAGGGAAACAAGCTTTCATGAAAAGTAAACAATTTTGTTTTATGAAATACTGTTCAAATAGCCAAGTAAATACAGGATACGGCGCTTCAAACGTGGAGTACCGTAAAACATGAAAAGAACATTACACTAAAAAACCGTTATAAAATACATTTTATAACGGCTCTTCTCCCCAAAATATTAGCTTATATGAACTATTAATGCGAATATCGTAAGTTTTTAATCACAAGAACATGGTGAATTACCACATGTAGGACATTCACTTCTTGCATACCAAGGTAAGCCACTTTCTCTTTCTTCAATTTCTTTTTGCCGATACCAATCAGGATATCCTGAAAACTCTTCTTCATTTCGTTTGTCGATCTCCCACTGTTTCATTCCCCAGTTGCTATGATCGTCTTCCTCATCATCATAACGGCTATAACTATTTGATTGAGAGTGATAATGATTTGTATCATCATAGAAATCATCCTCAGTATCATAGTTTGAATGATTTCGATAATCACCATCATTTGCAAATGAAAAATTAGGTGATGATGATGTGCTGCCATGATTATACGTACTTCCTAAACTTGCTATTCCTCCTCCCGCATACGATTTCGCTGTAGAATTTCGGGCAGACCACCAACTGAATGCTAGTACAACTAGTAATGCGAACGAGAAATACATAATGAATTCACCATATACTGGCTTGATTACCTCAGGAATCCATTCAAGATGATAACTCGAATAGTATAAAATAGAGCTTGTTAAAATTCCAAATCCAATATCACGAACTGCATGAGCAGTGAACTGCGTATATGAATGAAATAATACGATAGCCATTACAGGAATCACATAAATACTTCTAAAGAAGTCAAAATATGTGTATAAAAGCATCGCTAATAGAAGACTAAACGCAGATCCACCAATAACTCCTAGCCACGCTCCTCTTCTTATAGGATGACGAAATGTATTGGTACGTGTTATCATTCCAACTACAATTGATAGTGTGATTCCCCAACATATTTGACTTGTAATCGGAAATCCTGAAATCTCCCAATCCGAGATCAGAGATGACGGAAAAGGTAACCACTTATTCGCCAGTGTCCCTAATGGAAATCCAACAGCTACCGACCATAAAATTGTGTGAATTATATTTTCTTTTCTTTCATTTTCTATAAAATATATCAATATAGTACATAGGCCTATAATCCAAAAATTCCATTCCGAAACAGACTGAAACGAAATGGAATAAAAATATAAAGACAATACTAAAAGACACCCTGTTACTACTTTCATTTCCATTCTCCTTTCATATTTTTGATTAGGTCATAAAAAGAGATAAATGTTAATAAAACCCTATCTCTTTTTATAAGTTTTACTTTATACAGTCGCTCTATTTTGTAATTCTTGATATACCATAAAGTTATTCATAGCATTTCTAAATCCAATTTTTATAAATTCTTCCTTTGCAAGTGTTCCAGATTGCATATTACGTTCTAAAATTTTAAAAAATTGCTTATGCTTGAAAGTACTAAAGGCATGATGAAAACTTTCACCACCGCTATGTCCTTCAATATAGAACATAGGATTTTTCCCCCTCTTGAGTACTCTCGCAACACTAAAGGATCCCATATGATGTACAGTTGTTCCATAAACCCCCGTTCCATCAAAACGTGTTCCATATCTTTCCACAGTATGTAAATCTACCGAATACATTTGCCCTTTTCGAGTCAAGAAAAACAGATAATGATCTGTTAATGCTAAATGTCCTCTACCTTCTTATACATGATAACCATCGGCAATAAATTGAATTGGCTCTACTATATTCGCCTCTAAAATTTCCATTTCCTTTTTCTTTTTTTGAATATCAATACCAAACCCTAAATACCCTAGGGGTATAGAAAATAATAAAAAAATAAATACACCTTGAATTTCTCCACTAATTAAAAATAAAAAGGCAAATAGCATAGCAATGATAAAAAACGCCGAAAAGAAACCATTTCTCAAAGCTTTTGCAAACTAAACTTTTCCCATATTAATCCTCCTTTATCATATAAATCCATTATATATATCACATAAATAAAATAAAACATTTTTTTAATATAACATATAAGAAAAAGCACTTGAACAAATTATCAAGTGCTTTTCCTTATATATTTTCAATTATTTCTAACTTCTCTATAATCGGCGTACGCTCTTTTCCTTCTGGCTTCTTATCAAAATAGCCAATATGAAGGATTCCAACAATGCGTTGTCCTTTTGTTAACCCAAGTCCTTCTATAAATAAAGGATTATAATTCAGTCCGCCTGATTTCCAAACACAACCTAGTCCGCGCTCCCAAGCTAGTAGTTGGAAGTTTTGCATAAATGCACACACTGCTGCGTAGTCTTCATCACGCTGAATTTGACGCGGATCTTCATCCATATACACAACGATTTGAGCTGGTGTACTTAAAAAACGATCGGATAAAATTTTACCTCGTTTTGCTCTTTCTTCTTCTGTGAAGGAATTTAATACAGCATCTACTAACGTTTTACGGCCTTCTCCAATAAACAATTTACATTTCCATGGCTCACGATGCTGATGGTTTGGTGCCCACGTTGCATCATTTAATAATTCAATTAATAATTCTTTTTCTACTGCTTTATCTATAAATTTACGAATGGAACGTCTTTCTTTAATGATATTTGCAATGGAAGTATATGTAGTCATATGTTTCTCTCCCTTATTCTTATCTATATGTATACATTTATTATTGATATTGATTTTCAATTTCGATTATAACGCAGTTTTCTACCATTAATCAATGTTTTATGTTGTGAAACTAACAAAAAACTTTTTTGTTATATTGCAGAAAAACTTGCAATGTTCATAAGTTCTTCACAACTTCTCCACAACTTCAGGACATCCTATGTGTAAAGTTTTCCATTTCATTTAATTAGGAGGAATCTATATGTACAAAAAAGTAATAGCAAGCATCTTAGCAACAGGGCTTTTATGTGGAATGGCAGTCTTCCCTGCTGCAGCCGCTACACCAAAAGAAATTGCGCTACATCATCATAAGATAATTTCAGAAGAACAAATCCAGTCATTAGAAAAACAAGGTTACAAAAAACATGAAATTTGGAAAGCTGCACACATTGCGAAAATAAGTAAAAAAGATATCAATGACGTTTTATCGTACTATAAACAAAATAAATCTTGGAAAGAAACAGCGAAACATTTTGGCGTGGATCCAGAGAAAATGCATAAACATCATATGAGTAAAGAGATGAAAGCTGCACTATTGAAGAAAGTAGCTGAAATGCAAAAATCTACACCAGAACAAATGAAGAAAACAATGGAAGATAACCATCTTCACTTGCGTCACCTCGCAGTTTTAACCATCATTGCACAAAAAAGTAATACACCATTTAATAATGTATTACAAATGAAAAAAGATGGCATGCATGTCAAACAAATTGCCGAAAAATTAAATGTGAAAAGAGAAGATATAAGAACTGAAATGATGAAATTAATACAGTCTGTCAAACAAAAAAAGACAAGCTAACATAAAGAAAAGGAAGAGACAGAAACTCTTCCTTTTCTTTATGAACCTACTATAATAAAACCATCCGCCAGCGGATCAGATGGATCTAATAAAAATTGATGCATTCCCGTAATAAAGACCCTTCCTGTAATTTGTACCGTCATGGCATTTTGTGTGCATTCCATTAGTTTTGCTTCATATGTCCCGCCCGTAATATTTTCATGCTGTAAAGTCTCTCCTTCTTGTAACATACCTTCCTCTCTAAAAAGTGCTAAACATGCACATGTTGCTCTAACATATGGAGAGCGGCTTACGAGTCCATTCTTCTTCTGCAACATCGTTTTGAATCGTTTTTCCTCAATCTGCGCCGCATCTATTAAAATACCACTACATTCAGATGATAATGACGTTCTTGCCCTATGCGCCCAGTTCTTTAATTCTATTAAATCATCCATAGCTAGTTTGACACCAAGATGCTTTGTATGACTGATTACGTAGTGTTCATTTGGTCCAAATGAAACGACCGATTGAGAAGCATGATGTTGAAGTTCGTATTTACAATCTTTCTGTAAGGAAACAGCGTGTATCTCTCCATCTTCTATACAGATTTTCACAGAAAATATCCCATCAATTGTTTCCACCGCTACTACATCATTTTTTATTTGCACATTTCCCATTTCCACCATAACAACAGCAGCTATCATCACAAACTCTTCTATACTAAAGGTAAATTCATTCGCATCCATAAACAACGCTGCAAAATCTGCTTTTTTTGAACAAGGTGGTACAATCATACAGCCGTTCATCGCTGCATGACCACGTGGCTCTTGCATAAGAATTCTTCGAAATGCTTGATAGTTTTCAACTAGTTCATTTTGTTTTTCTTGCAAAGTATTTCCCTGTAATAAAGGTACGCCGTTCATAATGAGGCGTAGTGGCTCCCCAGCCATATGTGCATCAACTGTTGTAATCGCTTTTGCGAACTTCATTCAATCTCCCCCGTCTTCCATTTCTCCTGTTATTTAGCTAGTTTAAATATGGTTACATCAATGCCCTTCCATCGGTGGAATAAGAATAAATCCATCTTTCAAAATGTCTTCCTCATGATATAAAAATTGGTGCATTCCCATCATCCATGCTGATCCAGTAATTTCTGTAATTACAGCTTCTATTTCCCCTACATTTGTTGTGCTAACGATTTTCCCTTTAAATAGCGAACCGACAATACTTTCATGTACAAATAACTCTTCCTTATCAATCTTCTGATGAGCGTATAATGTAGCAAGTTTAGCTGATGTTCCTGTCCCGCACGGCGAACGATCAATCCCGCCCGGTGGCACAATTACTGTATTTTTCACATCAGCCTGTTCATTCGTTGGATCGCAAAAAAATTCAACATGTGTCACACCTTCGATGAAAGAAAATTCAGGATGGGAAATGGGTACAGTTGCATTAATAGCATCACGAATCCGAATCGCTGTTTCTATAATCTCTACAGAGTTATCTGTTGTTAGCTGCACACCTAACTTTCTCGCATCTGTAATTGCATAAAAATTACCACCATAGGCAATATCACAGTGTACATTCCCTATATTTTCGATATGTACTTCTACAGACTTTAATAAAAAAGCAGGCACGTTACAAAATGTTACTTCTTTTGCTTTTCCATTTTCCACATATACTTTTGTTGTAACAAGGCCTGCCGGTGTATCTAATTTAATATGGGTATACGGTTCTTTCACCTCAACCATACCTGTTTCAATTAAAGCGGTACAAACACCAATTGTATCGTGACCACACATTGGTAAATATCCGCCTGTTTCTATATAAATAACACCAACATCAGCTTCTGGGTCACATGGATCTGTTAATAACGCCCCAGACATTACATCATGACCACGTGGCTCAAACATAAGAAATGTACGAATCCAATCATACTTTTCTTTCATAAATAACATCTTTTCTGACATTGTATCCCCTTCTAGCTTCGGAAGACCATTTATGACTGTCCTTGTTGGATTCCCCCCCGTATGCGTATCAATTGTCGTAAACACTTTTTTTATATTCACACTCGTTCCATCCTTTCTTGAAATCGATTGTGACTCAGTGATTCAATCGGTACGGTTGTCCTTTGTTCCTCAATCAATTCCGCAATAAGCTTTCCTGTAATGGCTGCCAAGCTAATTCCATCACCTTCATGACCCGTAGCAATATAAAAACCCGGTACTTCTTCAACATGAGAAATAATTGGCAAATGGTCTGCCGTCCACGGACGTAACCCTGCATATGTTCGAATAAGCAACATATCAGCCATTTTCGGATAAAAGCGAATCGCTCGCTTCGCAATAGACTTGATAACACTTGTATCTACCTTCGTTTGAAAACCAACGAACTGCCTGCTACTTCCAATTAAGAAATTTTGACTTTCTGTCGGTTCAAACACAAGAGCAACTCCATATCTCTCCGTTTCCTCATCCACATGACGTACGCCGCCGAACTTACTAATCAAATAGCCAAACTCCATTACTTTTCTCATCCCAACCGGTCCTTGTCTTGAAGCCACAATAATATGACCTTTTCTCGGCTGAATTGGAATTTTCACATCTAACATCTCACCAATAACTGGCGACCATACTCCCGCTGCATTTACGACCTTATTCGCTGTAAATGTCCCCTTATTTGTTTCAACAATAAACACATCCGTTATATCTTTTCGAATACTATTTACTTCTGTATGGAGATACACATCTGTTCCTTGCCTTTTCGCTCCATCTAGCAAAGAAAACGATAATAAATACGGATTAACAGTCGAGTCCGTTGCACACTCTAATCCACCTAATAAGTCATCAGCAAAATATGGTGACTCTTGCCGAATATCTTGCCTGTCTAACATCCGAAATGGTAAACCTGCTTCTTTTTGCCGCTTTACCCATTTCTCTGCAGCGATCATCTCTTCTTCACTTTCACATACTAAAATACTGCCTGGTGCGCGGTATTCAAAAGGGTGGTGCAATTCTTTCGCTAGTTGATCAACGAGCTTTTGGCTCTCAAGAGACATTTGACTATCAAATCCAGGATCTTTATCAATTGCTAAAATGTTCCCATCACATCGCGACGATGTACCACTCGCTAATTCTCCCCTTTCTAATAACGTCACTTCTCTCCCGCATTTTGAAACATAATAGGCAATTGCACTTCCAATAATGCCTCCGCCTATGATAAGAACATCACAATGCTTTGTCATAATTCCCCCTCTTTTCTACTTATAAAGTGAAACTTATAGCATCTATCACCTTTTATACTCACATATTCTTTTACTTGCAATTAAAATGCCAACTTAATAAAAAGGAATTATTAACAAAGATTTCCTATTCCTCACTTCATGGTTTTACTTCTTAAGGCACTTAGAAGCTAATATTTTATTGTTCTCAAATAGCCATACGAAAACAGTTATCTAACTTTTCCGAAAAACATTTTACATGCACTTTAAAAATGTGTAAAAATAATGAAATAGTGTATAAAAAACTTACAGTCAATCCAATAAGGAGGCTTTAGTATGACAATCGAACTCCCTTCTATAGATCAACTTATGAATAAAGATTTTCTCTTCTTTCCATCGCTAGAAGAGTCGCAACAAAACAATCATACAAATCATAAAGATACAAGCGTTCTAATCAAAAGAAATAATGATATATACATGCTTACTGCTGACGGTACGTATCAACTTTGCTATACAACTTCTTACTATTCTTCTATTTCACATATATTAAAGAAACTAAAAAACTACCATGCCGTTATTCTTACAAATGCGTCTCATAAACCAATTGGTTTTATTACAGCTGTGATGTTAGCTGAAACTATTTTTCAGTCTTATGAATATTTACAAGCTTATTTTGAAACCGTTATCAAAACGACGGATGCGTCCGTCACTGTCATTGACGAGAACGAGAATGTCAATGTGTGGACAAACGGGGCAGAAGCAATTTTTTCCGTCAGACGGCAGGATATTTTAGGAAAACCTATCACCTCATTTTTTCATGAAAACATGCTAGAAATATTAAAAACTCTGCAAGAAGGTCGCTCACTACATAAACACCAACATCAACCGAGAGAAGATTTAATTGTACTCATTAACTCCAATCCCATTTACTTGCGCAATAAAATTATTGGAGCTGTTGTATCCGAAACAGATATTACGAGCCAAGTTCGGCTCAATCAGGAACTATTCTCTGTTTCTACCAAAATGCATCAATTAGAGAAACAAGTTGCTAAATTAACACCGCCTGTTGATCCCTTTCATGCGATTAAAGGAAACAGCTCCGCACTGCATCAAACAATTGAAACTGCGAAAAAGATATGTACAACAAAATCAACTGTGCTTATTTTAGGAGAAAGCGGCGTTGGAAAAGAGCTATTTGCAAAAGCGATTCATGAAGCGCGTGAAAATGAACAAGCACCGTTTATCTCTATTAACTGCGGCGCAATTCCTGAATCATTATTTGAAAGTGAACTTTTCGGCTATGAAAAAGGAGCTTTTTCTGGAGCTGATCAAAAAGGAAAAAAAGGAAAAATTGAGTTAGCAAAAGGGGGCACCTTATTTTTAGATGAAATTGGTGAAATGCCAATGGAAATGCAAGTAAAACTGCTTCGCGTTCTACAAGATAGAACCTTTTACCGCGTGGGTGGTATAAAAGAATTACATGCCGATTTTCATATTATTGCTGCTACGAATCGAAACTTAAAAGAACAAATTGCAAAAGGAAAATTTCGCGAAGATTTATTTTATCGTTTAAACGTTGTAAGCATTGATGTACCGCCACTGCGTGAAAGAAAAGAAGATATTGTGGAGCTCATCCACTCTTTCTTATATGAGTTTTCGATTCAATATAACCGTCCAATTCAAAGTATACCGCAAGACGTTATGTATGAATTGCTTGAGCATACATGGCCTGGAAACATTCGTGAACTACGTAATGCCATTGAACGACTCGTTGTTTTTGCATCAGATGGAATCATAAAACGAGAAGACCTTCCCTTCTCTACAAAAACACAAAAAGAACAACCGCCTGTTCCTCTTAGAGTAGATATAATGGAAGGCGAATTACTTGATGATGCTTTAAACAAATACGAAAGAAATATCATTCAACATGCACTTGAATTAGAAAATGGCAATAAACTCGCTTGTGCGAAACGGCTTGGAATTACACGGGCAACCTTATATAATCGCATGAAAAAATTAAGCATCCCCTTTTAATCCTTATCTAGATTGGCATGTATTTTGCATATAAATTAGTAAACAACCAATCTAACAAGGGGGCTTTGTCATGAACATTGCAGACGATTTTGTCATTTGTCGTTGTGAGGAAGTAACATACAAGGAACTTCTTCATACAGCGAACACATATAATTGCTCTACACGAGAATTGAAACTACGTACCCGGGCGGGCATGGGGTTTTGCGGGGGCCGAACATGCAGATGTGCACTAGAAAGTTTTATATCATCTCGAGAACAGAACCATCAGCCATTAAAACATCAACCACCGGTCCGTCCCATTACCTTTGACTTGTTAGGTGATAGAACATGAGTAATCGCATCATTCATCACCCAATTCTCGGTAACTTATCAGACAGCAAAACCGTCTCTTTTACATTTAACGGAACGAAGTGTGAAGGAATAGCTGGCGAAACCGTCGCTGCTTCCCTATTCGCCAATAACATTCGGACTTTTCGTGTTCATGAAGAAACCGGAGCACCGCGCTCTATTTATTGCAATATTGGCCATTGCTTTGAATGCCGCGTTACAATAAATGGCAAGCAAAATGTGCGTGCATGCATGACTGTAGTTGAAGATCAAATGGTAGTACAAAGCGGCCTGCAGCAACCCACTCCTTTAAAGAAGGAGGATCATATATGAATGATGTGATCATTATCGGGGCTGGTCCTGCTGGATTATGTGCAGCCATTGCCTGCAAAACGTATGGATTATCCGTTAAGGTTTTTGATGAATTTATAAAACCTGGTGGTCGCCTCCTTGGACAGCTTCATCAGGAACCAAATGGCACATGGTGGAATGGTATAGAAGAAACAAAGAAACTACAAAAACAGTTGCAAGACTTAGCACTCCCTATTGAATGTGGTGTAACCGTACATGATTTAGAAAAAGTTGAAAATGAATGGGCTGTTCATACGAATATCGGTCTCTTTCAAACAAAACATGTGCTCCTTGCAACAGGAGCAGCTGAGTTTCCAACTCCGCTTCCTGGATGGACATTACCCGGCGTTATGTCCATTGGAGCTGCACAAGTTATGACGAATGTACACCGCGTCAAAGTTGGGAATAAAGGAATGATTATCGGAGCAAATATATTATCATTTGCGATTATGCATGAATTACAGCTTGCTGGAATAGAAATTGATAGCATCGTTTTACCACCGAAGCATACAGTAACAAAGCAAAGTGCACAACCGCTTCATGTTTTGAATTCTTTGCTTCACGTTGCTCACATCGCTCCTTCTCCTTTATTAAAAATTGGGAGCCGCTTTATGAAACAACATGCAATGCGAAAATTAGCCATTCAATTTTATCCAAAGCAAGGAATGAAAATTTGGAATGTACCGCTTCACTTACGAAAAGCCGCTGTTGAAATTATTGGCGACAAGCAAGCCGAAGCTGTGAAAATCGCAACGATTACATCAGATGGAGAGATCATTCCTGGAACTGAAGAAATATGTCCTGTTGATTTTGTCTGTATTGCTGGCGGGCTTTATCCACTAGCAGAATTAGCAGCTGTCGCTGGATGCCCTTTTCATTATATCGAAGAACTTGGCGGGCATATTCCGCTTCATAACGAAACAATGGCTACACCGCTTCCAGGCCTATATGTTGCTGGTAACATTACAGGGATTGAAAATGCGAAGGTCGCCATGGCACAGGGAACTGTTGCCGGAACTGCCATTGCAAAAGAAATACAACCATCTCATTCACATCTTGATTCTTTACTCCAGCGGGCAATTCAAGATGTGAAAAGAACGCGTGAAAATGCAACAATTCAATTTCACCCACATATTTCTAAAGGTCGCGAGCAACTGCTTGCCCTCTCTCAAGAAGTATGAAGCAAAACCTATATACCTTTTCCGGAATAAAAATTATATATTAAATTTTATATATAAATATCGAAAAAAGCTGTTCAAAAGGCACACAGTGTCTAACTTTTGGACAGTTTTTTATGTTTCCTGTATAAAATTCCGCCTTCCCCAAAAACTAACGAGAGCATTCCATATAAGGGAAAAGAGTGAAAAATATGTTTGGCTTACCACGAAAAAATTCTAAGGCTAAAAATAAAAAAACGAGCTGCACCATTCCAGAATTTATTCATGCGATGAAAGAATCTACTGATTTTGTTTCTTACAACATTACAGAAGACAGTGCACTATGTCTTTTTTATTATAAATCTGTCGTAGAAGCACTCATCATTAAACAATTTATTTTAACGCCTATCAAAAAGCAATTAGAACATGTTCAAGACATTGCTGACTTAACTAACATCGTCTCTATTGAAGACATTGTTATCTCACCTTCCATTGACGATATTCGTGAAAAATTATTGGGTGGATATGTACTCGTTAAACTACAAAACATATCAAAGGCTGCACAATATGCTCTAATTCGAGCAGAAAGTACCGTCCTTGGTAAGCGTTTATATAACGATACAGAAAATGAATATAGCGTAATTGGACCAAAGATTGGTTTTGTGGAAAACATTGATACGAATCTACATTTATTACGCCGCTCTATTGTAACAGAGCAATTAATTTTTAAAGAAATTGTTGTTGGATCCATATCCAAAACAAAAGTTGTAGTGGCCTATATAGACGGAATCACAAATGAACAACATATTAACACTGCTACACAACGTCTAGAGGACATTGATTTCGATGTTCCCTTTGATGCAACAATGATTGAACAATTTATTAGTGATAATAGTAATTCACCTTTTCCATTACTTTTACCAACAGAGAGGATTGATCGAGCTGTATTTGCTTTAATCAATGGTGAAGTGTTAATTTTAACAGACAATTCTCCCTATGCATTAGCTGGACCGACAACACTATTAGATTTTTTCATTTCACCAGAGGATTACTATTTGCCGTGGATGGTCGGCTCAGCTTTTAGATTGATTCGCTTTTTTGGGGCTATATTTTCTCTATTTTCCTCAGCAATCTATACTGCTGTATTAACATTTCATTATCAAATGATTCCAGCAGACTTACTAGGACCCATTATTTTTTCTAGAGCCAATGTACCCTTTCCGCCAATCCTAGAAGCACTTTTTTTAGAAATTACAATTGAGTTATTACGCGAAGCCGGCGCCCGCTTACCTACAAAAGTTGGGCAAACAATCGGTATCGTTGGTGGAATTGTAATCGGACAAGCTTCTGTTGAAGCAGCTTTAACAAGTACAATCCTATTAATCGCCGTGGCTTTATCTGCACTTGCTTCTTTCACAACACCAACTGTGAAAATGTCTACAACCATTCGCTTACTCCGATTCCCACTCATCCTTTTAGCGGGTGCGTTCGGAGGACTAGGCCTTATAATAGGATTTGTTTTTATATTGGCACATTTACTACACTTAAAATCACTTGGATCGCCTTACTTATTACCCTTATATCCATTTCGTGGTTTCGGTTCAGCAGAAGGTTTCATTCGCTGGCCATTTAGCCAAACGGCTCAGCGCCCTTCTTTTCTGCGACCAAAATCAAACTGGCGCTATAACCCAAACAAAGCAAAACAAAAACGTGATGGTGAGAAAACATGAGAAACGTTCTATTTCTAGCAGTAATTATTTTTTTATGCTTCCAATTTGGCTGCACGCAAACATATATAGTAGATACGCAACGAATGATTCAGGTAGCTGGATTTGATATAACAAAAGATAAAAAATTTCAAGGTACAATCTTATACCCCGACTACACACTTGGTGTAAAAACAAAACCAAAAACTCAGTCAACCACTGCAAGATCTCTTGAAACGATCGCTTCTCGTTTGAATGAAAAATCACCTCACAATGTTGTTTTAGGACAAATGCGTGTCGTATTATTTGGAAAATCTATTGGTTCACATGGAATTGATGAAATCATCAACAATTTACAACGTGATCCTAATATTGGACGAGATGTACAGTTAGCACTTGTAGATGGTTCAGTCGAAGAACTTCTAAATCATGTCGCACCAAACGGTTCATTGTACCTATCTGACTTACTTGAACAAAATATAATGAATGAAAATATTCCTCGGACAGCTTTAAATGTTTTTTTATATAATTATTATTCATTTGTATGCGATCCATTTCTTCCTTACATTCAAATCGCTGATAATCATGCAGCTTCTGTAAAAGGTCTTGCCTTTTTAAAAGAGGACAAAGTGGTAATGTATACCGATAAAAAAGACTCCTTTTTAGTAAAATTGCTCCTTAATCCGACTAAAAATGGTCGTTATGAAGCACAAATAAAAAAAGATAATCATAAAGGTCTTGTCGTAACACAAAATTTATCCGGAAAAAGTGCCTATCACGTTGATCAAACAGGCGCTACTCCTAAAGTAACCATCCGCTTAAAATTAAATGGATTAATAAAAAACTCCCCTAGTTGGCTTGATTTATCGAAAAAGGAACATATAAACTCTATAAAAAATCAAGTAGAGAAAAGTATTAGAAATCAGTCTCAAAAATTGGTTCAGCAATTCCAGCAAAAAAAAATAGACCCTTTAGGAATACGCGACCAAATTAGAAGTCGGTCAAGAAAATGGAGCATACAACAAATTCAAGCAATGTATCCATCTATAGATATTAATATTGAAGCTGATGTTAACGTTGTACAATCTGGTATCGGAGAATAGTGAGGTGATAAGATGGATACAACCAGTAAAGAAATAACTGTTTCCCCTTACTTCGTATTTTTTTTGATTCACTCTCTTCAAGTTGGAGTCGGAATTTTAGGTTATCAACGCATTATTACAAAAAGTGCCGGTTATGACGCTTGGATTTCCCTTATTCTCGCGGGAATTGCAACTCACCTTGTATTGTTTTGTATGCTAAAAATGTTGGAAAAAGATAACGACCTCATCAATATTCATACAACATGCTTTGGAAAATGGATCGGTTCCTTATTTTCTTTGCTTGTTACGATTTATTTTTTATTATTTTGTCTCACTGTCCTTCGTACATATGTCGAAGTAATTCAAGTTTGGGTATTCCCGACCCTTAAATTATGGAAACTAACTTTAATCTTTTTATTAATCACTTACTATATTATCAAAGGTGGGTTCCGTTCTGTAACTGGAATGTGTTTTTGGGGAATTATACTACCTATTTTCGTATTGTTCTTTTTAATTTTTCCAATGAAATACGCACATTTTCGTAATGTTCTACCCATTCTCACTCACTCACCTTTGGAGATTGTGAAATCAACGAAAGACTCTGCTTTAGAATTTCTAGGATTTGAAGCGCTACTTTTCTTTTATCCACTTATTGAAAAAGGAAAATCTCTAAAAAGATGGGCACATGGTGGTGCTGCTTTCACAACCATTCTTTATGTACTTTTAGCGCTTATCTCTTTTATGTACTATAGTGAAGGACTACTAAAGCATACAATTTGGCCTACATTAACCATGTTAAAAATTATTAAAATCCCTTTTATTCAGCGGTTTGAATATATTATTATTTTTATATGGTTTCTTATCATTTTGCCAAATCTCTGTTTAACAATATGGTCCTCTTGTCAGTCTATGAAGCGTTCATTCCGTATCCCATTTAAAATCACACTACCTTTTTTTATTCTTGTCGTATACATCGCTTCCTTATTTTTTACAAACCGAGAAAGTATCAACACATTAAATACAGTTTTATCCGAGACGGGTATGTACATTGTATATGTCTATATCCCTCTCCTTTTTCTATGGCACTCCATTCGATGGCGCCTAAAAAATAAACAAAATAAAACTTCTTCATAGGAAAGCATTAGAGAGTTTGATACAATTTTACTAACACAAAAACAAAGGGGACATGCAGATGAAAAAGTATCTATTCTCTCTACTTGTAATAAGCAGTCTTTTGCTTTCTGGATGCGGCGTTGCAGACAAACAACAATCTTCTGAACCTAAAGAAGCTAAAGAAGAACACGCTTCCCATTCTCAGCAAGGTGATATCCAAGAAACGACAAAAGGGATTGACACACTCCCAACATTTTTGGACAAACTAGACCCACAAATGAAGGATATCTATGCAGTTGCAGGAAAAAATGCCGAATTATTAAATTGGATACCTTGTTACTGTGGATGCGGAGAAAGTGTAGGACATAAAAACAATAAAAACTGTTTTATCCAAGAAATTAAACCAAGTGGAGAAGTTGTTTGGGATTCTCACGCAACTACCTGTGTAAACTGTTTAGAAATTGCGGTCGAATCTGCATCGATGCAACAAAAAGGAAAATCCACTCTTGAAATTCGAAACTACATTGATAATAAATATAAAGAGGGCTACGCAAAACCAACGCCTACCCCAATGCCAAACGCGTAAAAACGAGGAATTTCCTCGTTTTTTATTTTTCACATAACATTTTCCTTAACAAATTCTTTCAAGTGTTTTTCTTCTTGCTTGGTGTACACTATATATAACTCCTCAGTAAGGAGGGTACACAATGCACACATATAACGACTACGATAAAGCTCTCTATTACACGTATTGTTGTAATTGGGATAAGTTGCTTGTTTTAATGGTACAAACCGATGATCAATTATTTTCTAAACGAATCGAGCATTTTTTACATGCTTACAAATATGCAAAAGAACTACCAGAAGTGGACAAACAGCTGCAACTTCTATTTCAATATATCGACCATGCCTCACAAAAGTCACATATAGAAGAAATAGACCAAATGCAGATGTAAACGAAGCGCTATTCTCCCTCTCGAGAATAGCGATTTTTGAATATTTTTCCATATAACCGTTCATAATACATATATCAATAATGGATGGACGTGATTCTTTGCATAAATCCTTGTGCGTATTTCTCTGTATGATTATATTGCTTATCGGTTGTGAAAAAGCGAATAATCCTCATTCGTTTCACGGAGTAAAACAGGAAAAAGACGTATGGAATATCTTAATTATCGGCAGCGATTCACGAGGTGAACGACAAGCTCGTGCTGATACAATTATGATTGCCCAGTACAATAAAAAAGAAAAGACAGCAAAACTCGCTTCCATTATGCGGGATAGTTATGTAGAAATTCCTTCTTATGATAAAAAATATAATAAAATTAATGCTGCCCATTACTATGGTGGCCCTGAATTATTACGAAAGACAATCCAACATAATTTTGGAATCGACGTTTCTCATTACGTCACGATTGATTTTGAAGCATTTGTAAAAACTGTAGATACTGTCGCACCTGAAGGGATTGACGTAAATGTTACACAAACAATAATCGATGATATGGGATTACATTTACAGCCAGGCGTGCAAACTCTTCATGGGAAAGATTTACTAAAGTACGCACGTTTTCGTCATGATACTGAAAGTGATTTTGGACGGGTGAAACGGCAACAGGAAGTACTTCAAGCATTAAAACAAACGCTTACTGATAAGGTTCACTCTATAGACGGGGCCCTGAGTTTACCAATAATGGCACACGAACTCTCTCCGTATATAAAAACAAACTTAGATATAGGAACTCTATTTACACTTGGAAATAGTATTCTGTTTCAGCCCATTGATAAAATGGAAACGATGCGAATTCCAATTGATAAAGAATATGAATCAGCTTTTATCGAACATGCTGGTTCCGTCTTAAAAATGAATCAAGAAACAAATAAAGAAGCCATTCAAGAATTTTTCAATGTAACAAAAGCTGTAAACCGCCCTTAGGAACAAGGTGTATACACCTTGTTTTTTTCATTTCCAAGTTTTCTCCTCACAAAACTTTCCTTGATAAAAATATTTTCTCTTTATTTTCTTGTCCTCTTCATACTATAATTTAGTATGTAACTATTATAAGAGAGGTAAAAGACATGGAACGTGAGAAAAAACAAGAATATGCATTGTTTACTGCCTGGGGAGCTTCTTTTATTGCGACACTTGGAAGCTTATATTTTTCCGAAATCATGAAGTTTGAGCCTTGTGTACTTTGTTGGTATCAACGTATTTTTATGTATCCATTTGTTTTATGGCTCGGTATTGCAGTTGTAAAAAAAGACTACCGCATTGCTACATACTCTTTACCAATTGCAAGTATCGGTGCCTGTATTTCGCTCTATCATTATGCGATTCAAAAAGTTTCCGCATTCTCAGAAGCAGGAGCAGCTTGTGGTCGCGTGCCTTGTACGGGACAATATATAAATTGGTTTGGATTCGTCACAATCCCGTTTTTAGCACTTATCGGATTTATCACGATTGCAATTTGTAGCTTTATTGTAATTAAAAACAAATAAGGAGATGAAATCATGAAAAAAATGCTTATCTTCGGCGGTATTATTATCGTCTTATTTGCAGCTATTTTTGCTGTCACACAAATGGAAAGTAAAAATAAAGAAGAACAAGGAAAGAATTATTACACAAATAAAATTACCTCTTCAGATATTCGCAAAAATAATGAAGAAAAGAAAGAACAAACTGTGTATTTCTATCAAACAGGTTGTCAATATTGCGAGAAAGTTTCACCTATCGTTGTTCCAATGGCGAAAGACATGAACATTGATATGAAAGTTATTGATATTTTAAACGACAACTCAACTTGGGATGATTATAAAATTGAAGGAACGCCAACAATTATTCATTTCAAAGATGGCAAAGAGGTAAGTCGTATTCATGGCGAAAAGCCAAAAGAAACTTTTGAAAAATGGTTTAAGGAAAACAAAAAGTAACGAGAAAAGGAAACTCCTTCTATACATGAAAGCTAGGGAAATTCCCACACTAATGTATAAGGAGGGGATTTTATGCCAGAAGTACGCTGTTCTGTTTCCAATTGTTCATTTTGGGGACAAGGTAACTTTTGTCAAGCAAGCGCAATCTTTGTTCAGCCTGACGATCAAAACACGAATCAATCAGATACTGACTCTTATACAAATTCGGCCTTAACAGGCGAAACGCTTGAAAGTTCTGCGACAACAAGCGTTGAAACATGTTGCCAGACGTTTAGACCGAAATATTAATACATGAGTCCCCATCCCTTTTTGAGGTGGGGATTTTTCTTTCATACATAATATGTACAAACTATAGTGCAATCGCTTCTCTTCCAACGCTTAAAGATGTAGAAGCATACTGCTAAAAATATGCTTCTACATCATAATAATTCCATATTTCCAAGCATCATGCATCAGCGTCATATACAAAATCAATATAAAAACGCTTCCAAATAATGTTATCCAGCGATATATTCCATCTTCTCCTTCCCTTGCTTCAATAAAGGACCAAATAAAGCCAACTAAAAGTATTAAATCAATAAAGGTAATATAAAAACCAAACATAAATGACACATACAAATAAATAATAAATAAACAATTCGTTATCAAAAAGATTTTAAATGCAAATTGGCTATTCCCTTTTCTCATAACATGCCCGCCCCCAATCTGTACTGTATTATATTCACAAGAACAGAATAGTTGCGATTGGGCAGGCTAATTACATTTTTCTATATAAATTCATTTTGATTTTTGAACATATAAGCCGCTCCTATGCATGGACGAATCCTCTCTCCCACCCCCAAAAAGGAGGTTCGATTTTTATTTATACAATAAATAAGCTATCGTAAATAGACGATAGCTTTTACTGTACATTATATTTCCGTTTATAAATATTACTTAAAATGGAATAAGGAACTTGCTCATAACGAATTTTCTCCCCTGTTTCATCCATAATATACAAATTATTTCCTATATAATAGCTGCCATTTTGCCCCTTTGAATAAATGGCATATCGTTCATTTGGTAATACCGTTTTTACTTTCGTAAATTGACCATTAGGTTCTTGCCAAAATATATTCATGCGATCCACAAGTGTTACTATTCCAATTTGTTCCTCTTCCATTACTCGTCCATTCCAGCTTGTAACACGATATCCAAGTTTATGAGCTGCATATTCTGGCGATGTATAAAACTGCGAAATAATGACTTTTGTTTGTAACGATACCCGGTCATATAACCATTGTATATCGCGATCATGCATACGAATACAACCATTTGATTCCCTTCCTCCAATGGTTCCTTCTCGATTTGTACCATGAATTGCATATTCTTTTTCATTTAAACCGAGCCACCTTGTTCCAAGTGGATTGTTCGGTGCACCACCTGGAATCTTCTTACGATGATATTCTTTGTTTTTATATTTATTAATGATACAAAATGTACCTTCAGGAGTCGGCGTTTGGCGCTTTCCAGTTGTAACAGGAAACGTTTTTATATAGTTTCCATTTTCAAAAAAAGATAATTGATTTGTCTTAAGGTTAATTAGTATTAAATGATCGCTACTAGCAAAAGTGCTAATTGGTAGACAGAAAAAGAGTACTACAACGAAACATACTTTTTTCATTCATATCCCCCCAAGCATCTCCCTTTAAAGTTGACCATAATATATAATGGCACAATATTAGCTTTTACTATGAGTTCTATTCTTATGAATGAAAATACAAAGCTCCTTCCCTCTTATTTTTATCCATTTACAATCACACCACCATTCACATGAAGAATCTGTCCTGATACGTATGTTGAATCTCCTGAAGCTAAATATACATATGCAGGTGCTAGTTCGTATGGTTGACCAGGTCTCTTCATGGGAACATTACTTCCAAATTCAGCTACCTTTTTCTTATCGAAACTTGCTGGAATAAGCGGTGTCCAAATCGGACCTGGCGCAACTCCATTTACACGAATCCCTTTTTGAACTAAAGACTTTGCGAGCGAACGCGTAAAAGCAACAATCGCTCCTTTTGTTGCAGAATAATCAATGAGTTGCTCATTTCCTTCATACGCTACAATAGAAGCTGTATTTATGATTACATCACCCTCTTTTAAATGTGCGAGAGCGGCTTTTGTAACGTAAAAATAAGAAAAAATATTAACGCGAAATGTTTTTTCAAGTTGCTGCGCTGTAATGTATTCCAAACTTTGCTGCGGATATTGCTGGGCAACATTATTTACAACAATATTCAGACCACCTAGTTGCGAAGCCGCTTCCTTTACAATGTTCTGACAATGTTGTTCACTACTTAAATCACCCGGAAATAATATACATTTCACACCTTGTTTTTCCACAAGTCTTGTCGTCTCATTTGCATCTGCATGCTCATCTAAATAAGCAATAGCAATATGTGCGCCCTCTTTAGCAAAAGCAATGGCAACTGCCCTTCCAATTCCACTATCTCCTCCTGTAATAAGTACATTTTTCCCTTTTAATTTTTCACTACCACGGTAATTAGGGTCCTCGTACTTCGGAAGAGGGTCCATCATCGATTCTATTCCTGGTTGTTTATTTTGGTGTTGCGGTGGCAACGTTAAAAACTTTTTTTGTTCTGTCATGTATCTTTCAGCTCCTTCTCATTTCTCTTTCTTATGATGTACACAATAATGAAAAGTACTTATACGTGAAAAGCCGAAATATAGAAGCAATCTTACGATTAATATTCGAAATTAAGACATAAAATATGAATTGTTATAAACTTTTTATGCAAAACTCTTGCAATACAGTTAAAAAACGAATATTATATATAACTGTTGTGACAATTATTCGTGAACAGAAAGGATGTTTATATGTTTAACCTTTCAAAACATAAAACTTCTATTAAAACTGAAATTATGGCAGGTATCATTACCTTCTTAACAATGGCATATATTATTGTCGTAAATCCTATCATCCTTGGTGATGCAGGTGTTCCATTTGAACAAGCATTTACAGCGACAATTATTGCAGCTGTTGTCGGAACATTATTTATGGCAATCTTCACAAACTTACCAATTGCAATTGCACCGGGTATGGGGCTTAACGCTTATTTCTCTTACTCTGTTGTAAAAGCGCATGAAGGCATGACATTTACAATTGCATTCTCTGCTGTATTCGTAGCAGGCATGATTTTAATTTTGTTATCATTCACATCATTCCGTACAAAACTAATGGAAGCTATTCCTGAAAACTTAAAACATGCAATTACTGCTGGGATTGGCTTATTTATTGCTTTTATCGGTTTACGTATGACAGGAATTGTAGTGAAACATGACTCAAACTTAGTTGGCCTTGGAGACCTTCACTCTGCTCCAGTACTACTTGCATTAGCTGGTCTTGGAATCACACTTATTCTTATGTCTTTAAACATAAACGGCGCATTATTCTTCGGTATGTTATTAACAGGAATTATCGCTTATTTCACAGGACAGTTAACATTCTCAAACGGCATTACATCAATGCCTGGATTACCAGAAGGAATTATTGTTTCTAACCCAATTACAGCTGTTTCTGATGTCATTAATTACGGACTATACGGCGTAGTATTCTCGTTCTTCCTTGTTACGCTATTCGATACAACAGGTACACTACTTGGTGTTGCACAGCAAGGTGGATTTATGAAAGATGGCAAACTGCCGAAATCAGGACGCGCTCTTTTATCTGATTCTTTCTCAGCAACGATCGGTTCTATGTTCGGAACAACACCATCAACAGCGTACATTGAATCATCTGCAGGTGTTGCAGCTGGTGGACGTACTGGTTTAACAACAATTACAGTTGCTGCATTATTTGCGGTTGCTGCATTCTTCGGTCCTCTAGTAGGCGCTGTTTCTGGCGTATCAGCAATTACATCTCCATCATTAATTATTGTTGGTAGCTTAATGATGGGCTCTGTACGTCACATCGATTGGGATACATTCGACGAAGCATTCCCTGCATTCTTAGTAATCTTAAGCATGCCACTTACATCAAGTATCGCAACAGGTATTGCACTTGGATTCATTTCATATCCACTTATGAAAATGGCAAAAGGACAATTCCGCGCTGTACATCCACTTGTATACGTATTTGGTATTTTGTTTGCTTATCAGTTGATTTTCTTACCGCATTAAAATTCCTCGTAATGAGGAATTTTTTTTATGAAAAGTGTTTGACAACATTATATAAATGTGGAATAATTCGAACTAGTTGAATATTTGATGTCTTATCAAGAGCAGGTGGAGGGATGAGCCCTACGAAGCCCGGCAACCGACCCATAATGGGCACGGTGCTAATTCTTACAACACATTGTGTTGAAAGATAAGAGTAACGTGATAAGACGTCTTTTCTCTTTGAAAAGGCGTTTTTTATTTCCTCTCCTCCCCTCTCTTCTTACATTCAGGAGGGATTTTTTTATGAAGAAATTATGTTCCATCTTATTAATCATTCTCTTGTTCACATTAACAGCTTGTACAAATGAACAAGATGCTGTTTCTTCACAGAAACAACAAACCGTAAAAAAAGAAACGACCTCTTCACAAAGTAATTCACAGACAGAAATTCCAAAACAAGTGCAAAAACCGTTAAAAGTTGCTTTAATTATGCAAATGTCTATCGGAACATTCTCCTCCCAATATATTGAGGGGGTAAAAAAGCAAATTGAACAATTTGGTGGTAGCGTACAAGTATACAATTCCGACAATGACTTAGCGAAAATGGCAGCAAATCTAGATACTGCGATTAATTCAAAAGTTGATGGAATTTTAATTGATCACGGTCGCTCTGAGGCACTAAAGCCAGGCGTAGAAAAAGCCTTACAAGCAAACATTCCAATAGTCGCATTTGATAATGATTTACGTTTACCTGGTGTAACCGTTATTGATCAAGATGACTATAGTCTCGCATGGAAGTCGTTAAAAACATTAGCTGAAGATTTAAATGGAAAAGGAAATATAGCTGTAGTATGGGTTGGCGGCTTTGCTCCAATGGAACGTCGCAGCGTTATCATTGATGCATTTTATAAACGTTATCCAAATATAAAAGAAGTAGCTCGATTCGGTACTGCTAGTAATAACACGCCACTAGATACACAAACACAAGTAGAAGCATTATTAAAGAAATATCCTAACAAAGGCGATTTACATGCTATTTTTGCTTCTTGGGATGAATTTGCCAAAGGGGCTGTAAAAGCACTTGAACAAGCTGGTCGCACTGATATAAAAGTATACGGCATTGATTTAAGCAACGAAGATTTACAATTAATGCAAAAAGAAAACTCACCTTGGGCTGCCACAACTGCAACTGATCCAGCTGAAGTAGGTAAAGTACAGGTACGCTTCCTGTATAAAAAAATTGCCGGCGAACATACGCCAGATATTTACTCGTTAGACCCATACATTGTAAAGAAAAATAGTTTACCTACAGAAAGTATCACTATGGAACAATTGTCTAAATACATAAGCGGCTGGGGAAATTCAAAAGATGCGTACTCACCTTGGATGAACAAATTAGAGAAGGAGAAAAAACGATGACATTCTCACTTCAAAACATCACACATTCTTATACAACTACCCCTGTGCTACAAGATGTTTCCATAGAGGTACAAAAGGGAAAAATTCATGCGTTACTTGGAATGAATGGTGCAGGAAAAAGCACCTTATTAAAAATAGCAACTGGCGAAATCCGTCCAGTTGCCGGCAAGATAAAAATTAATGAACAAACCATTTCTTTCACTTCGCCAAGAGATGCAAAAAAACATGGTATTGCTTTCGTTACACAAGAAGTAGATCACGGGCTTATTCCAAATTTGTCTGTATTAGAAAATCTACTAATCGATTATTTAGCACTAAATAGTAAAATTCTATTCTCAAAATCACAACTAACACAGCTTGCTAAAAAATATTTGCAAGCCGTGCACATCGATTTAAACGTTTGGGAAGATATTTCAAACTGTTCTTTACATGAAAAACAATTACTTCTTATTGCAAGAGCATTATCTAATAACACAAGTTATCTTTTATTAGATGAACCAACTTCTTCACTTGGGCCAAAAGAAGTTGAAAACTTTGGTAAGCTATTGCAGCAATTAAAGGCACAAGGAATTGGAATCGTATTAATTTCCCATCGCTTATCAGAAATCAGAAAATTTGCAGATGTTGTAACTATATTACGAAATGGTACCGTTGCATTATCAGAAACGATCACAAAGATTACTGACCAACAAATTGTTGAAGCAATGACAGGAAAACAGCTTTCAATTCCTGTAAATACAAAAACGAAGCAACATACAGAAGATATATTTCAAGTTCATCATCTTCAGTTACACAAAAATCGTTCTCCTGTTTCACTTACTATTCGAAAAGGAGAAACAATTGTTATATATGGATTAATCGGAAGCGGGAAAACAACACTTGCGGAAACATTATTTGGTGCTCGCCATGCTTATCAAGCAACGATAAATGATAAAAATATAACCATTAAGACACCACGCGATGCCATTGAAGCAAAGATTGCACTTGTACCTGAAGAAAGACGAAAACAAGGATTATTCTTATCTGAAAACATTATAGAGCATATGAATTTACATCAATTAGGTTGGAAACAAAAAAAATTAGAAATCAGCTGTGCTGAAACGGCTATCACTTCTTTCAGCATTTCACCAAGTAATCCAAAAACTTCCGTCCATTCACTTAGCGGTGGTAATCAGCAAAAAGTTTCTATTGCGAAATGGACTGGCTTTAAGCCCAATCTCTTTCTTTTAGATGAACCAACAAAAGGTGTCGACGTAGCTGCAAAACAAGACATTTTTCAATTTATTCGGCACATTACAGAGAAGGGAAGTTCCGTTCTCTACTTTACAGGCGAACAGGATGAAGCATTACACATTGCTGATCGTATTTTAATACTAGTGAATGGAGAATTTATAGGTGAATACCTTCCTCATGAACTTTCACCTGAACAACTTTTACATTTATCTGAAGGGAGCTATTCCGTTGAATCTAGTTCACGAAACTAAAACGAAAAAAACATTCCTATCTACTAATCTTTTTTATCAATTTAGTACAATTGCTATTATTATAGGCGTGACAATTTTCTTCTCAATTGTAAATGATTCTTTTTTAACTTATAACAATATTAGTGACATTTTACGTTCCGTTTCTATCGTTACATTACTTGCAATTGGGGTCACCTTCACATTAATTGTTGATGGATTTGATTTGTCAGTTGGCTCTACAGCTAGCCTAGCAACAATCGCCTCTGCTGCATGTCTCGTTTTATATCGCCAAGAATTATGGATGACACTCCTTATCCCTATTCTTTGTGGCCTATTAGTCGGGTTGTTAAATGCACTACTTATTATTCGTATTAAATTACCTGACTTACTAGCTACACTAAGTGTCATGTATATTGTTAATGGCGTACACTTAACATTTTCAAAAGGATCTTCTATTTACGAAGGAATGTCTGGAGCAAACGGAACTGCTTCAGGACATTTTATTCCATCCTTTCTATTTATCGGTCAAGGGGCTCTTGCTAGCATCCCAGTTCCTGTTATTATCATGCTTATAGCAGTTCTCATTTCCTATCTATTTCTAGAAAAAACAACGTATGGTCGTTTCTTTTATATAACAGGTGGAAATCGCGAAGCTGCTAGACTAGCTGGAATTCCTACAGATCGTTATCGTTTATATGCTTATATGATTAGTGGTTTATTCGCCTCGATTGGTGGGATTATTTTGAGTAGCAGAATTGGAACAGGGCAAGTTTCAGCTGGCGCACCATTGCTAATGGATGCCGTTGCAGCTGCTTATATTGGCTATGCAATGTTTGGCGCAAAAAAGCCAAATGTAATTGGAACATTTCTTGGTTCTATCTTAATTGGAATTATATTAAATGGTTTAACAATGATGAATGTTCCTTATTATGCACAAGATATTATAAAAGGTAGTATCTTAATTGGTGCACTTGCATTTTCATTTACAAAAAAGAAGCTTACTCGCAAATAGCGAGGGAAAGAAAAAGCCTTGGTTCACAAATTTTGAGTGAACCAAGGCTTTTTTCTAATACTCTTCATTCATTTGCAATTCTTTACTATACTTTTGAATCAAAAACGAAGAAATAAACATCACCAGTCCCGCGCTGAAACCAATGAGTTGATCTAATAAAAATTCATCATGAATCATAAAGCGTAATAGAAATACGCCGCCAAAAATAATCATTGCCAAATACCCAGTGTGCCGAAGTCCTTTATATACATTTCCCATATGTACCATTCCTTCAAATGTTATATCCATATTATACCACATATTGAAAAGTAATAGATTTTATATTCAATCTATTTAAAAAACAAGAAAACCTCTTTAAGAGGTTTTCCATCCATTAATTTTGTAAAAACGCCTGTAAATCCGCAAACTGTCTCGCAGCATCCTTATATCCTTGCTCATATAAATTTTGCAGTTTTTGTGGGTCTTTTTCCATTCGGTCTACTTGAAGTGGCACTTCTGGACGAATGACGAATAGATTGCCAGCTAATTCTTCTTTTTCAATGTAATGAAGCGTCTCATTGTATGTTTCATAGCGAGTTAGCATTGTATTTACAAGGTGTGGATATTTCTTATAAGCCTTCGCTGCAATCCATCCAAATTTTGATTTTTTCTTAGCATATCCATGATTTCTCGTTAAAATAACAACTGATTTCTCATAGCCATCTTTTTG
The DNA here is from genome assembly GCF_050768835.1 of Bacillus pfraonensis. Classification (NCBI taxonomy): domain Bacteria; kingdom Bacillati; phylum Bacillota; class Bacilli; order Caryophanales; family Bacillaceae; genus Bacillus; species Bacillus pfraonensis. The sequence continues at coordinate 46,536 of NZ_JAHCDO010000021.1, forward strand.
CGCTTTTCGAACTGGAATTGGGTCCGAAATGCCGCCATCCAATAATTGTTTACCACGATAATTTACAACTGGTGCGATAAATGGCAATGAGCTAGATGCTTGTAGTAACGTCAATGCATCTTCATTTGTACCTTCTTTTTCAAAATACATTGGTTTACCTGTTTCACAGTCTGTCGTCCCTACTAGAAAACGCTCTGCACTATTAAAATATGTGTCAAAATCAAATGGCACGTGCTTTTCTGGAATTTCACGAAAAATAAAGTCCATATCAAATAGCTGTCGTTTTTTCCATAAATTTTTGTAAGATAAGTATCTTGGATGTGTTGCATAATCAATATTTACTGTTTTATTTCGATTTCTTTGTCTTGAAATATATGACGCCGCATGACAAGCTCCTGCTGAAACACCAATAATATATGGGAAATATAAATCCTGTTCCATAAAGTATTCTAGTATTCCCCCCGTATATACGCCGCGCATACCGCCGCCTTCTAATACTAACCCCGTATTTTCAAGCATTGTTTTCTCTCCTCTTTATATATATAGACTCTTTAATTATTCATCTTGTTAAGTATCTCTTTCTATTATATACGAGTCTCTCCAAAAACCATATTCAGAAGGCTTAATGCGAGCAGAAATTATTCCTCTACTTTTCTAAATGCGCTCCTACATCCTTTATAAACCTTTGAATCAATGACAATTCCTCTTCTGTATATTGACTTAAAAGTAATAGCCACTTCTCTTCAGCTTGTTGATGAAGTGTCTCATGTGCTATATAAATTTCATTTCCACTATCTGTTAAACGGAAAAATATTTCTTTTTGATTATCTAGCATTTTCATCTTTTCAACAAATTGTTTATGAAACAATTTTGTACAAATTTTAGAAATGGCTCCCTTTGTCATTCCCATCTCTTCCGTAATCGCTGTCACATTCATTAAACCTTTTGTTCCTATGCATTGAATTACGTGTAGTTCTGATAGAGACATACCGCTTACACCTGTCTCACGAAGAAACCGCTCATCATTTTCCTTCATATGCTCTTCTTTCTTATGAACAAGTGTGCGAATATCCGAAAGTATTTCTATTTGCCTTAATGTACGGTCCAAATCGGATCCCCTCCATAATACGGTTTAAGTTTCCATAGAAACAATTTAACTATATACCATTGTAAAATCATTTTTTTATCTTTACAAGTGAGAAAATAATGTTAAAATTAATTTAGTTTCCGAGGAAACTAAATTAAGGAGGGTTTATTATGAGACATTCATTATCTTCATCAAGATTAAACTCCATTCTATACATTGTTTGCCTGAGTGCTCTATTAGGTTCTTTTGCTCAAAATATTTACACACCTATTTTACCAATGATTCAAGATTCCTTTCACACCTCTCTTTATCTTGTAAATTTAACTGTCTCTATTTTTACTTTTGTTCTTGCCATTATGCAGCTTATTTATGGACCATTCATTGATACAAAAGGGCGAAAATATATTTTGATTCCTAGCCTATTCATCAGTACAATCGGTACCATTGGCTGTGCTTTTACAGCAAATATTTATATATTTCTTATTTTCAGAGCCGTTCAAGCAATAGGAATAGCAGCCATTCCTGTTGTAGCTGCTACCATTATTGGTGACTTATTCGAAGGAAAGGAACGCGGAAAAGCGATGAGTCTTTACCAAATGGTACTTGTCCTTGCTCCTGCTGTAGGTCCTCTCATAGGCGGTTATCTTGGAAATATAAATGGTCACGTATCTATTTTTCTATTCTTATCTACAATTGGTGTATTCCTGTTAATTGTAAATGTTACATTGCTACCAGAAACAAAACCCGCTCTGCCTAAAACAGCTAAAAAAGCTAAGCCTTATCGGAGTATTTTAAGAAATAACACTGGATTTTCTATCGCAATCATTGGCTTTATACAGTTTTGTATTTACTTTTGTTTTCTCGTTTTTTTACCTAGCATACTCACAAATTTATTTCATCAAAATGCAGGTGAAATTGGAATGATATTTGTACCAATGTCCTTATGTATTATGCTAGGAAGTTATTGCTACAAGTTTTTACAAAGATTCCTTACTACAAAACAAGCTTTACTGATTACTAGCTTTTTCAATATCATATGCGTCATTCTATTCTCTTTCACATACCATCTAAGTATTCCCACGGTTCTCCTTGTCATATCCCTATACGGTTTTAGCATGGGGTTATCCATGCCGACACATACCACTTTATTAACAGAAGAATTTGTAGAAGAAAGAGCAACTGCCATTGGAATTTATAACTTTATTCGTTATATTGGAATGGGCATGGGACCAATTGTAGGTGGTTTTCTATTATTTAATCAAAATTACTTTTGGATCTTCTTTACAGGGGCAGTTCTTTTTCTAATCGTGGTCTTATATTCGATGAAAAAGCTAGCTCATCATCCTGTAAGAAACGCAGAAATTCAAAAGGCTAAATAACAAGCAAAAAAGAGAGTATCCGAGAACAGCTCTTTTCCTGGACTTAGACATTCTCGCTTTATGTAGTTTTTGAATAAAGTCTGATTAAAAACACCCCACAAACTTATATTTTAAAGTATATAAGAAGACTCCATTTTGAAAAAAGATTGGTCAAAATGGAGTCTTCTTCAGCAAATTTAAATTTTTTTATAAAAAGTTTGATCGTTTTAAGATACGTTTTATCGAACATTAGCACCTATTAGTTGATTAGTAATAGCGGCTTTCTTCAGTGGCAATTGCTTTTGTTTCATGAACTGTACCATACGGATGCTCTGGCGGTGCATAGATAGCGTAAATTTTAAGTGGTATATTACCCATATTGGTTACATTATGCCATTTTCCAGCAGGTATCATAATCGCATAGTCATCATAGGCCATTTCTTGAAAATCTAATTTATCTTTGCTATCCCCCATTTGAACAAGCCCCTGACCTTCTTCAATACGTATGAATTGATCAGTTGTCGGGTGGACCTCTAAACCGATATCACCTCCAACATGAATACTCATCAGAGTCACCTGTAAGTTTTCCCCTGTCCATAAAGCGGTGCGGTAAGTATTATTTTGCTTAGTAGCTTGGTCAATATTCACTACAAATGGTTTCGGTCCATAATCTGTTAATCTGCTGCTTCCGTAATAAGGATTCCAGTTGTTATTGTTCCTATTACAATAATAAGGATTCCAATTATATATCCAATTGTTGTTATTCCAATTGCTATGCATTGGATTTTCCCACTGATAGTGATGGCATGATTTACGGTACATATTCATGCTCCTCTCATGATTTCATTTACCTTTTATCCTATGCAGCTGCCTATTTATATGGATGCAAAATGGGGATAAATGGGCAGTAATAAATGATCAAACTTTATTTCAAAGAAACACTTTACACTCTTTGATCAGCAACAATATGAATATCAATATGCTTCGTTTGCCTCATAATTTCATTTACAATAGATCCTTTTCTAATTTCTTCCCATCTTGTTCTTGCTGATTGACCGAGTAAAATTTGAGTGACCTGTAATCGTTTTGCAACTTCAATAATGACATCAGCTGGTTTTCTTCCTTTTGCTTCTTCCAACAAAAACGTAGCATGAAATTGATTCGTCAATGATTGCCACTCATCAATTGTTTGCCTTTTGCTTACCGATAATGATTCTATCTTTTCTCTTTCAACATTTAATACATATAATTCAGCATTTAATCGATCTGCCATACGCCAACCACGCCGTATTAATTTCTCTGCTGTTGAACTATATTGCACACAAACGAGAATTTTTTCCTTTACACCTATTGGATCCATTACCGATTGGCTAATTTTATCATCCATATCGTCTGCAACTTCTCTAAGCGATAACTCTCTCAAAGCTCCTAAATTATTAACTGTAAAAAAGTTTTGTAAGCTTTTCTGAATTTTTTCTTCCTTATATATCTTTCCATCAATTAATCGTTTCCGCAGCACTTCCGGTGTTACATCAACAAGTTGAATCTCATTTGCTTTTTGTAAAATAAAATCTGGAATGCGCTCTCGTACTTTTACGTTTGTAATTTGTTCTACAATATCATGAACGCTTTCTAAATGTTGGATATTAAACGCTGATAATACTGATATTCCCGCCTCTAATAGTTCTTCTACATCCATATATCTCTTTTTATGTTTTGATCCTGGGATATTGCTATGTGCTAGTTCATCGACAACAACTACTTGTGGTGCTCTCTTTATAATCCCTTCTACATGAAGCTCATAAAATACTTTTCCTTTATAGTTTATTTCTTTTAAAGGGACTTTTTCTAAATCAGCAATTGCTTCTTCTGTCTCTTTTCTTCCATGTGTTTCAATTAAACCAATGACAATATCAATGTTCTCTTTTTTCATTTCCTGCGCATCAAACAACATTTTATAACTTTTTCCTACTCCTGGAGCAGCACCTACATATAGCTTCAATTTCCCTCGATTCATTCTCCTTATTTCCTCTAAATATTCCTCTGGTGATCTTCTTTGAAATGTGGGTTCATCATTTTCAGCGTACATATTCTTATCACATCCTTACAAAACGAACTACCTCAATCGATATGGATTGAGGTAGTTTATCTATTATTTTGTTAGTTTTTGCACTTCGATGTTTAACTTTAATACATTGACACGTTCTTCCCCATATAAACCAAGTGCACGACCTTCTGTATGTGAAGCAATCATATCTTTTAATTTGTCTTTTGAAATTTGTGTTTCTTTCGCAACACGATCCACCTGTGCGTATGCGGATTTTGGACTAATATCTGGATCAAGTCCAGAAGCTGAATTTGTAATTAGATCCATCGGCACTTCAGTTACTGGTACAGAGGGATTATCTTTTTTCCATTTTTCAATACTTTGTTCTGTACGTTGCAGTAGTTCCGGATTAGAAGGCGCATAGTTATTAGATCCAGAACCTTCTGCTTTATACTCAATACTGGATATACGCCCTTGAAAATATTTTGGAGATTTAAATTCTTGACCGATTAATTTAGAACCAATTACTTTACCTTTATCATATATTAAACTTCCATCTGCATTATCCTTCATCGTTATTTGTGCAACCCCAGTTACCGCAGATGGATAAATCAATCCACATAACACAACAAGCACACCAGTTAAACGAACGACGGGTCCTAAGAAACTTTGTTTTTCTGTCATGAGTATGTCCCCTTCTCTATTAAATGAATAGTCCAACGACTAAATCAATGAGTTTAATACCGATAAATGGTACAAGTACACCGCCAAAACCGTAAATAAATAAGTTACGCGAGAGCAATGCATTCGAACTCATCGGTTTATAAGAAATTCCTTTCATTGCTAGCGGAATCAACATTGGGATGATGATTGCGTTAAAAATGAGCGCTGAAAGAATGGCTGAAAATGGCGAATGTAACCCCATAATGTTTAATGCTTCCATTTGCGGAATTGCCACTGTAAACATTGCAGGTATAATCGCAAAATACTTCGCAATATCATTTGCAATACTAAATGTCGTTAATGCACCACGCGTCATCAATAACTGTTTTCCAATTGCTACCACTTCAATAATTTTCGTTGGATTGGAATCTAAATCAATCATATTCGCTGCTTCTTTCGCCGCCGCTGTACCACTATTCATCGCAAGGCCAACATCAGCCTGTGCAAGTGCCGGTGCATCGTTCGTACCATCACCCGTCATTGCAACTAATTTTCCTTTTTCTTGCTCTGCTTTAATAACAGCTATTTTATCTTCTGGCTTACATTCTGCTACAAATTCATCTACCCCCGCTTCTTTGGCAATCGTTGCCGCTGTTAATGGATTATCACCCGTACACATTACGGTTTTAATCCCCATTTGACGAAGTTGTTCAAATCGCTCACGCATACCCGGTTTTACAGTATCCTTTAAATAGATTAAACCGAAAATACGATTCCCCGCTGCAACCGCAAGTGGTGTTCCACCTTCTTTTGCAATCAAATCTGCCTTTTGATGTAAATCTTTCGGAATCGTTCCACCTTGAGACTGCACCCAATCAACGACCGCTCCAACAGCTCCTTTTCTTACCTTTACTCCATCGTTTAAATCAACACCACTCATTCTTGTTTCTGCTTTGAATGGAACAAATTCTCCTGTTTCTGCTTCTGACGCATTGTAAGAAAGACCTTTTGAGTTTACATACTCAATAACGGAACGGCCTTCTGGTGTTTCATCTAATACAGAGCTAAGCGCCGCCCATTTTGCTAATTTTTCAATTGTTTCATTTCCGGCAGGTAACAAAGTATGCGCCATACGATTCCCAAATGTAATGGTACCCGTTTTATCTAAGATGATCGTATTGATATCCCCTGCTGCTTCTACTGCTTTCCCGCTCATTGCAAGTACATTAAACTTTGTGACACGATCCATCCCAGCTATCCCAATCGCAGATAACAATCCACCAATTGTTGTTGGAATTAAACAAACAAGTAAGGCAACGAGAATCGATGTATCAATTTGAAAACCTAAATAATTCGTAAATAACGGCAGTGTGACAACTACAATTAAAAAGATTAATGTTAAGCTAGTTAGTACTGTATTTAACGCAATTTCATTTGGCGTTTTTTGACGTGTTGCTCCTTCGACTAACGAAATCATTTTATCTAAAAACGACTCACCTGGATTACTTGTAATCTGTATCGTAATTTCATCACTCGCAACCATCGTTCCGCCTGTCACAGAACAAAAATCGCCGCCCGCTTCTTTCATTACTGGGGCTGATTCCCCTGTAATAGCGGATTCATCTACCGATGCTAAACCGCGTATAACTTCTCCATCACCTGGGATCATCTCGCCTTGTTTCACAAGAACGATGTCACCCTTTTTCAAACTAGATGCTGAAACTCTCGTAACCTCTCCATTTTCTTTTACAATATTAGCAAAGACATCTTTTTTCGACTGTTTTAACGAATCAGCTTGTGCCTTTCCCCGTCCTTCTGCCAACGCTTCTGCAAAATTTGCAAAGAGAACTGTAAATAATAGAACGAGTGTAACTGTTATATTGAACCATAATGGAACATTTGTTGATAAGCTCGGTACAATTGATAAAATCAATGTAATGAAAAAGCCAATTTCCACAACAAACATAATTGGATTTTTAACCATTTGCTTCGGATTTAACTTTACAATGGATTGTTTTAAAGCAGTTGATACAATATCACGATCCATTGTTTTCGCGCTTCTTATTTCACCATCTTCTCGTTTTGGAGATGGCACGGCTTGTATATACTTCTCTTTCACCATAGCTGGTCTCATGTTTATTCCCCTCGCTTCTTTCTTATAGAGTTAGAAACTCTGCAATTGGCCCTAATACTAATACTGGGAAGAATGTTAATGCACCAACAATAAAAATTGTGCCAACGAAAATTCCACCAAATAAACCGTTATCCGTTCTGAATGTTCCGACTGTTTCTGGTACTAATGTTTTCTCTTTCAATGAAGCTGCCACTGCAAGCATTGTGACTAAGCCAAAGAAACGAGCTAAATACATCACAAGTCCGGTTGAAATATTCCAAAATGGTGTATTATCTGCTAATCCTTCAAAACCAGAACCATTATTTGCTGCCGATGAAGTAAATTCATAGATTACTTGTGTAATACCATGGAATCCTGAATTTGTAATTGCATCCGTGCCTAAACTTGTAGAAAAAGCAATCGCTGATGCACCCAAAATTAATAATGGTTGGAATAATAATGTTACTGCGATTAGCTTCATTTCTTTTCCTTCTAGCTTTTTACCAAGAAACTCTGGTGTACGTCCGACCATTAAACCTGAAATAAAGACCGCAATCATCGCATACATCATAACATTTATAAATCCTGCTCCGACACCGCCAAACACTGTATTTAACAGCATATTCACAAGTGGTAACATCCCGCCAATTGGCGTAAATGTATCATGCATCGCGTTAACCCCACCTGTTTCAGAAGCAGTTGTTACTGTCGCAAATAAAGATGTCATTACTGTTCCTAATCGAACTTCTTTCCCTTCCATATTCCCCTCTGTACTATCCATTCCTAAATGATTTAATACTGGATTTCCTTGTAATTCAGCCGTTACAACTGTACCAAATCCAATAATAAACATCATGAGCATGGATACAAATAAAATTCTTCCTTGTTTTTTACTGCCTATCATTCTTCCATATGTGAATGGAATTGATGTTGTAATCAACATCATAAGCATCATTTGTAATACATTTGTAATTGCTGTTGGGTTCTCAAAAGGATGTGCCGAGTTAACCCCAAAGAATCCTCCACCGTTATTCCCTAGCATTTTAATAGATTCTAAAGATGCTAACGGACCGCGCGGAATCATCTGTTTTGCACCTTCAAGTGTATGTGCTACCGCAGTGCCACTGAACGTTTGTGGCATTCCTTGTGCTATGAATACAAGTGCCATAACAAATGCGATTGGCATTAACACCCTTATAATTGATCGAACAAAATCAACGAAGAAATTTCCTAATTCTTTTCCTGCTAGACCACGAATAAATGCAATTGCTAACGCTAATGTTGTCGCTGGTGCAGTAAACATCATAAACGTAATTCCAATCATCTGTGATAAATACGACAAACCACTTTCACCGCTATAATGTTGTAAATTTGTATTCGTCATAAAACTAATTGCTGTATTAAATGCAAGTGTAGGTTCCATACCCTCCACTTTACTTGGATTTAATGGGAGAATACCTTGCAATCTAAAAACAAGATAAACAAATAGAATCATAAGTCCATTTGTTAACAACATCGCTAATGCGTATTGTACCCATGTCTGATTACACTGCTTTATACCACCACATTTAAAAATGACTCCTTCAATTGGTCCAAATACTTTCTCTAATGTTTTACTACCTTGAAACGCTTTTTCTAAATAAGCCCCCATCGGTTTCGCTAGTAGCACAAATAATAATATCGTTACGATAGCTGCCACCCATACCATCATCGCCTTTTCCCCCTAATTAAAACTTCTCCGGATTTAATAACGCATAAACTAAATACACAGTAATCGCTGCTACAATAACTGATAAGGCAATCATCATGATTGCTTCCCTTCTTTCACAACTTTATCTGACCAGCTCGTAAGCCCTATCATCGATGCTACTAATACAACAAAGATTCCGATTATCACTACATCTAGCATTCCAATCCCTCATTTCAAAATGTTAAAATTTACCATTTACCTATCAAAAAAAGAACACTGAGGCTCTACTCAGTGTTCAAAAATGAACAACACAAAAGTAAACCTCCTCTCCAAACGCTTACGAGGTTAGCTGTCGGATTCGGGCCTAAAGAGTAGCCCTACTTTCGTAATGAAAGATTCACCCCAAGTGACAATGCACAAAATTGGTTCCCCCGCTCCAAATAATTGGACTCAGCGATATCAGGTTGTTTTTGGAAATTTTTATGAACAATTTATGAATGTAAATATACTCCTCTCTATTTCACTTGTAAAGAGGAAAATTACCTAAAATAAGAAAATATCCCGTCGTTTAAGCGTTTACATTAAGGGTTTTTAATATTTTCTCATCTGTTTCCTTGTCTTTCCTTTCTTTTTCATTAATCATCTTTTAAATATGAAAGAAAAAAGAGCGAATGATTTTAAGTGTATAGTTTGTAACACTTAAAACTCGCTCTCTTTTCTATTCAAAACTTATTCTCTTTGTAAAAATGAACGTAAATTTCTCCCTCGAGTATAAATTTGTGACAGCTCCACATGCAGTTTCTCATATTCAATAATATCCGCTTCTAAATACAAATTATCTTTCGATGGCAAGACTATATATGGATCTGGAAAAATAGGATCTTGCATGGCTAATTCTTGAACTCGCTCCAATGATACCGCCCAACGATTTGCTATATCCTCACGTAATAACACCTTCATCTTCACTTCCTCCGCCCTATTCAAAAAATAAAAAAGAAATGTTATCACAATTTGTAAACACTACAAATTTAGCTCCAATTGTTTCATAGAGCCTTACGGGATATCGTTTATTCCTTGTAACAACTGTAATAGGCGCTTGAAAAGAAAAGCGAATGCGCTCCGTAAAGAAACTAACCGTTGGAAGTTCATCTCCTAGTAAGATTACTTTTTTTATTCCGTTACAAATACTTGTTATATTTAGTTCCTTATTGCAGTAATACGTTGATTCAAAGCCATATGCTCGCACTTCATCTGCTATTTGTTCATTTGCTGTAAAAATAATTAAATCACTTTGAAAAGATATTAACTTTCTTAAACTATTTACTTTACTTTCTTCCCCTACACAAACGAGTGTTAATTCTTTTTCCTCATCCATGTACATCTTCCTCCTTAGCATAAAAGAATTCGAATATAGATTGATATTCTCCTATACTAATCAGACCGATGAAGCGATATATCCATCCATGCACCATCCTCTCCCAAGACGCTTACGAAGTTAGCTGTCGGATTCGGACTTTGAGAGTAGCCCTACTTTCATCATGAAAGATTCACCCCTAGTGACCATGCACAATTTGGTTCCTCCGCTCCAAATGAATTGGACTCAGCGTTACAAAAAAAGATTCTGGCTGATATAATACTCCTAAATATGGAAAAAGTAAACAACAAAAAAGCCAGTTATATGACCGTTAAACGGGAGAGATAGAATTTTTAGCAAGAGCGCTGTAGAGAAAAATTGGCAAATGAAATTTTATCGGCGCAAATCCAAATATATCGACCGTTTCTCAACATATATCAGCGATTTTTTCAATATATCGGCGATTCGACAAAGGATATCGACCGCGCGACAAATAACGACAAAAACAGGAGCCTGCTAGCTCCTGTTTCCGAATACGAATATTTATACACGTGTTTCTTGTCGTTTATATGCAAAATGATTCGTTGGTCCATGACCACTTCCAATATTTAATTGCTGTTCAATTGCTATGCTAATAAACTGTTTCGCTTCTTGAACCGCTTCTTCAATCGGATACCCTTTTGCAAGTCCCGCCGTTACAGCAGATGCAAATGTACAACCACTACCATGCGTTTGTTTTGAATCAATTCTTTCGCTTCTAAATTCAACAAACTGCTGACCATCAAAAAGTAAATCAATTACTTCGTTACCTTGGTATTCAGCATGTCCACCTTTCATAAGAACATACTGAGCACCTAATTTGTGCAATACTTTTGCAGCTTCTTTGCTATCTTCTATATTATGAATCTCCATTCCTGTTAATACTTCTGCTTCCGGTACATTGGGAGTTATAACTGTGGCAATTGGTAGTAAATATTCCTTTAATGCTTGCACAGCTTCTTGTTGTAATAGAGATGCTCCACCTTTTGCAATCATAACAGGGTCTAGTACAATATTATTCCAGCCAAATTTTTTAATGTTTTCTGCAACAACCTTAATAATTTCGCTACTAAATAGCATACCAAGCTTCACAGCATCTGGTGTTAAATCTGTACCAATAGAATTTAATTGCTCCTGAATCCCTTCTATTGCAACTGGATATACACCTTGCACACCAAGTGTATTTTGGGCTGTAATAGCAGTAATAACCGTCATTCCGTATACACCTAGCTCTTGAAATGTTTTTAAATCTGCTTGAATCCCAGCACCACCGCCGCTATCAGATCCAGCAATTGTTAAAGCTTTATTCACTTTCATCTCACTCACCCTTTTCCTATCCAAAATAACGATGGTAAATTGTTTTTGCTTCTACTATATCTTTCGTTCCATGTACAAGAACCCGGCCATCTTGAAACGCAACTAGTCTCTTATCTTCAACCGAAAATGATAATAAATATGGATTCACCATTAAATCAGCTACACGATCGCGCAGCAGTTCTTTATACCGTTCAAAATCTAATTGTTCTTTATGGGGAGGTCTAATTTGAACTGTATTTCTCCCGCATAAAACTGCAGTTTTTGACGTATTATCCTTATTTAAATACGGATACACAGCTTCCTCACCACATGAAGGACAATTATGTTTTCGAAGTTTTTGTACATTCATACATGAATATTCATTTTTCCATACATCAAACGATACAAGCCCTTCCCTAAGTGCCTCATCATCTCCTACTAAAAGTTTAAGAGTTTCCGTTACTTGGTGAGAAACAACGAGAGATACAGCAGGTGAAATGATCCCTGCTGTATCACATGTCGCTCCGCCAAGCGGGATGGATTGTAATAAACAAGATAGACACGGAGTCTTTCCTGGTAAAATCGTATAAGAAAGACCGTAGCTTCCTACACACGCCCCGTAAATCCACGGAATAGAATACTTTTGTGATATATCATTAACGATAAAACGTGTTTCAAAATTATCAGTCGCATCAATCATGACATCAACATTTTTAACGAGCTCTTCTAATTCTTCAGCTGTTACATCCTGGACAAGAGCCTTTATCGTTACATGACTATTAATTGCTTGCAAGCGCCTTTGGGCTGCTATAGCCTTGGGAAGATTATTTTCTACATCCTCCTCACAATATAGCTGCTGACGTTGTAAATTACTCCAATCAATATAATCGCGATCGACAATTGTTACACGGCCAACACCAGCTCTCACAAGCATCTCTGCATTCGCACTACCAAGTGCTCCCGCCCCGATAATTAGTACATGCTTGTCTCCTATCTTTTGTTGCCCTTTTTCTCCAATTGGAGAAAATAGCTCTTGGCGAGAATATCGATTATTCAACTACACTCATTCCTTCTAAAGGACTACTTGCCGTCGCGCAGCGCTTACGTGCAATACGCCCTGCTTCAAATCCTAAGCGCCCTGCATGAATACCTAGTTTCATTGCGGATGCCATTTTAATAGGGTCTTTCGCGCCTGATACAGCTGTATTTAATAACACGCCATCTGCTCCCAATTCCATTGCAAACGCAGCATCCGCTGGGCTACCAACACCTGCATCAACAATAACTGGTACTTTTGCTTGCTCAATAATAAAGCTTAAGTTTAATGGGTTCACAATGCCAAGACCTGAACCAATTGGTGATGCACCAGGCATAATCGCGTGAACACCAAGCTCTTGTAATTTACGAGCTAATACAACATCATCTGATGTGTAAGGAAGAACGATAAAACCTTCTTCTAGTAGCATTTCAGAGGCTTTTAATGTCTCTACTGGATCTGGTAATAACGTTCTGTCATCTCCAATAACCTCTACTTTTACCATGTCACAAAGCCCTGAAGCTTTTGCTAATTTCGCAATACGAACTGCTTCCTCAGCATTTTTCGCTCCTGCTGTATTTGGTAGTAATGTATACTTTTTTACATCAATTTTTTCTAACAAATTCGGTTGGTCTGCATCAAATATATCCATACGACGTACTGCAAATGTTAAAATTTCTGCTTCTGATACTTCAATTGCTTTTCTTTGTACATCATAATCTGAAAATTTTCCTGTTCCTAATAAAAGTCTAGAGTTGAATGTAAATGGTCCAATGTTTAACATAATCAACCGCCTCCTACGAAAGTTACAATCTCAATTTGGTCTCCATCAAAAACAGATACGCTTTGATGGTCTTCTTTTGTTAAAATATCTGTATTGCGTTCTACTACAACAATCTTTGTATCTAATCCTAAATGCGTAAGCAGTTCTGCTACTGTCTTAACACTCCCAGGTACCTCTACTTGCTTACCATTAATTTTTAAGTTCAAGCTTCCATCCCCTTTCTAAACCGTTTTAGAAAGCAATGAATCTAGTAAATGACTCCCCTGCTTTCCTTCTATTACATCTGCCATATATTGACCAGAAACAGGACTTAATAAAATTCCGTTTCGGTAATGGCCTGTACAAGCATACAATCCCTTTATTTCCTCATGCGCTCCCATATAAGGAACTTCGTGATTAGATTGTGGGCGTAACCCCGCCCAAGCACTTTCCCATTCCGCTTCTTTCAAAGCTGGTAAGATTGTATAAGCACGCTCTAGTATTGAAGTGATACTTTCTGGTTGTACAGATTTATTAAAGGTATGAGGCTTCATTGTTGCTCCAATTACATAACGTCCACCACGTTTTGGCGCGATATAAAATCGTTCTTGAAAAATAGGAGATTTTAATAGTGGTTTACGGCTCTTTACAGCAACAACTTCTCCTTTCACAGGGTATGTACCCCACTCTTTATCAAAATGATGAAGAAGTTTTGTGCTCCATGAGCCACCGGCAATTACTACCTTTTCACATAGAATCATACCTTCATTCGTAATAATCCCTACTACTCGATTGTTCTCTATTTTGATATCAAATACTTCTGTTTGTTCATATATATCAGCTCCAGAAACGGCTGCAGAATGCGCAAATGCTTTCGTAAGTTCCGGCGCGATGACATGACCATCTTTCGGATAGTATACAGCCCCCATAATGGATGAAGAGAGAAATGGCTCTTTTTTACGAAGCTCATCTCCGGTCATAAAATATGATTCTTCACCTGTTTCCTGTTGCCAGCCCATAATATCTAGTATTCTTGTCTTCTCGTCTTCAGTTTGAGCAATACGATAGATACCTTTCTCTTCATACCCAATATCAATACCCGTTTTTTCACGTAACGTTTCTGCAAGTTGTGGAAATATTTCACGGCTTTTCCTAGCAAGCTCAAATAGTGGATCATACGCATCCCACTCCGCCTGTACACCAAGTAAACCTGCCGCTGCTTTAGAAGCTTCAGATGCAATCCTTTTTTTCTCAACAATCGTCACTTGGTATCCTCTTTCTGCTAGAAAATGTGCAACTGAACTACCAATTACACCACCGCCAATAATGGCTACATCATATACCTTACTCATGATTTTCCGCCCACTTTCTTATTGTTTCCTTATACAATCTTGCTTTCTCGTATGGAGTACGATCACTGACAATTCCAGACATAACAGCAATACCACTCACACCAGACCGAAGAACCTCTGCTGTATTTTCAGGTGTTACCCCTCCAATAGCTGTAATCGGTATCGTTAATCGCCTTGCCATATCTGAAATTTCTTCTAATCCTCTTGCCGGAACGCCCCGCTTACAATCCGTTGAAAATACATGGCCATAAACAAGAGAATCTGCACCGTTTTTGAAAGCTGTTATCGCTTCTTCCAAAGAATGCACAGAATACCCAACATGCAAATACGAAAACTTTTCTTTCACAGACCTAACATCTGCACTTCGATATCCCAATTGGACGCGAGGGATATGTAATAAAATTGCAATATCGATTCGGTCATTTATCACAAGCTTAGATGCTGGAAAGCCCCTCTTTAGGAGACCTTCCACACCTTCATACAACTCTTTCGTACTTTTTTCTCGCTCACGAATATGCAAATAATCAATCTCACTCTCAATTTGCATCGCTACATTCGTTAACTCTTCGAATGTCATCTGACCATTTGAGATAACATGGAGCTCGTCTTTCATATTCACTCGCCTACTTTAAAATATTTTCAAATAATTCATTGGCAGGAACGCTTTCTTTTGTCATTCCTTTTTCTTTCAACCATTTATTTTGTTTTTCCCATGACTCTTTTGTGTCTGATAAAAATGGCTCATCTTTCGTTTCCATTTTCTCTAATAAAATTTTCATACTTTCTTTTTCAACTTCCGGAACAAGCGGGAAGTTTTCTTTTTCTTGATGATCTAATAAAATATTTAGTGCTTCATCTGGGTTTTTCTTCATGAAGTCGTAGCCCTTTTTCGCACCACGTAAAAATGCTTGTAATGATTCTTTATCTTTCTTCAATGTTTTATCACCTGTGACAAAAACAAGTTCATGATAATTTGGTACACCATACTCAGCTGGATTAAAGTATGCTGGCTCATGGCCTTGATGGCGCATAACAGGAACTTCATGGTTAATGTAAGCACCTGTGACAGCATCTACCTTTTTCGTAATTAACGCCGGCACCAAATCAAATCCAACATCTACTACTTTCACAGCACTAGGATTTCCACCAGCTTCTTTTACCATCGTTTTTAAATATGCCGCACTTAAAGGTGTTCCAGAATAACCAACTGTTTTACCTTCTAAGTCTTTTGGTGATTTAATACCTGCTGATTTTAACGATACAACATGATTTAGTGGTGAACGGACCACAGCTCCAATTGATTTCACTGGAATTTGTTCATTTGCTCTTGCGATGACAACATCTGGCTGATAGTATAGACCAACTGTTACTTTTCCTGCTGCCGCTAACGTTAATGGATCGGTTGGATTAGATGGGAATTTAATATTCACCTTTACTCCTTCTTCTTTAAAGTAGCCCTTTTCAATCGCTGCATAGATAAAACTATGAACCGCGTTTGGATACCAATCGAGCATCACTGTAATTTCTTTCTCTTTCTTTTGCTTCTCTAATGCTGAATTGCTAGAACATCCTGCAATCATTACAACTAATAATGTAAACACAAAGATGCGCTTGAATAATTTCATGAATGTTTCCTCCAACTAATGAATTTCTTTTCTAATATCGAAACGAGTAATACAAAGAAAATAGCTAGTACTGATAACAGTACAATCGGTGCAAATACGCCTGCCCCATCTAACTGCGTCATCATTCGTTTACTAAAGTATCCTAAACCCGCTTGTGCACCAAGCCACTCGCCAATCGCTGCTCCAATTACACTAAGCGGAACAGCTATTTTTAAAGCAGAGAAAAAGTACGGAAGTGCAGATGGCAATTTTAACTTTAGAAAAATATCTTTTTTCGTTGCACCATATGTAACTAAAAGCTCCTCCCATTCCTTTTTCGTACTGCGTAACCCATCATACGTATTTACGGCAATTGGGAAAAATGTAATCAAAACGGTCACAACTACTTTGCTCCAAATTGAATATCCAAACCATAAAACAAACAATGGTGCTAGCGCTGTAATTGGAATCGTTTGTGATGCAACTAGTAACGGATAAAATGCTCTTTCTATCCATGTGCTAGCATTCATTAACATCGCGAGCCCCACACCAAGTACAATGGAAATAACAACTCCTATCAAAACCACGTATAACGTTGCCGGCAAATGAACTGTAAGCAATATATCTTGCAACGCCCACATTTTCGCTAGAATTGCAGTAGGAGATGGCAATATGTACATCTCGTCAACAATTCTAGCTCCCACCTCCCAAGCTATGAGCAGTATGCTACTTAAAATCAGTGCAGGTAATAACTCTGTCACACGCTTCATACGAGCACCTGCCTTTGCAGCATACTAAGTAATTCATCTTTTAAAGCTAATATCTCAGGTTTATGCAAATCTTTTCTTGAGCGATCTATTCCAAGTGGTACAATACGCTCCGTCAAAGTGGTAATAGGCTGCTCGGTCACAACTAAAATTCGATTGGAAAGAAAAAGCGCTTCCTCCACATCATGTGTGATAAATAAAATTGTTTTTTGCCACTGTTTCCATTGTTCAAACAACCATTCTTGCAACGTTGCTTTCGTTAAAGCATCTAATGCGCTAAAAGGTTCATCTAACAACAAAACGTCCCCGCCTGTTAATAAGGTTCGAATAAAGGATACTCGTTGCCGCATACCACCTGATAAATCTTTCGAATATTTGTTCTCGTATCCTTGTAAACCAAATTGTTCTAACAGCTCTTTTGCTTTTACATGTGCTTCTTTTTTCTTTATCCCCTGGCACTCTAACGGCAATGCTGCATTTTCAATAATCGTTCTCCACGGCAGAAGCATATCTTTTTGTGGCATATACCCTACAGGATGACTCGTTGTTTCTGTCAGTTGAATATTTCCAGCCGTAGGTTCTTCTAATCCTGTAATTAAACGAAACAATGTACTTTTGCCACAGCCACTCGGCCCAATAATGCTAACAAACTCTTTTTCTTGCACGGAAGCATCTAGACCGTTTATGATTGGCTTTTCATCATAATGAAAGGAAACATTATGAAATTGTAGTATGCTCTTGCTCCTCAAAACCCCACATCTCCTTACGATACGCCATATCCCAGAATAAATACTCAAATCGGCTAGAATATAAGAAAATCTCTTCTAATCTAGCTAGCTCTTGTTCAGATTTCCCTTCAGCTAGTTCATTTAATAAATCCATTAGCCAAATGCAAAGACTTCCATACTCTTCTGAGCTATATCCTTGAATCCACTCTCCGAAGAACTCATGATCCCTCGCTCCTGGAATATCATTTAAGCGCTTTCCAATTTCCCAATAACTCCACATACATGGAAGAAGAGCCGCAATTAACTCTGCAAGCGTGCCATTTTGAGATACTGACATCATATAGTTTGTATACGCTAAATTTTTAGCAGATGGCTTTGCTTCCTCCATCTCTTGTATAGAAATACCAAGACGTTTTGCATACTGTTTATGAATCGTCATTTCTCCATTTAAAATACCATCTATTTGTTCTGCAAATTTCCCCATCACATATGGATTCGTTGCCTTTACAACTCCAATTGCATAAACCTTCGCATAGTCTAGCAAATATAAATAATCTTGTACGATGTAATATTGGAATTTGTCTTTTTCTAACGTGCCATCCCCCATTCCAGTTACAAATGGATGGTTATGACTTTTCTCCCAAACAGGCTGCACAGTTTCAAATAACCTCTCACAAAATTTCATTTATATTTCCCCTTCCTTTATATCTATTTATTAAAATAAAAAACCACTTCTATATAAGAAGTGGTTCAGCAAATAAAAATACATTTATTCGTTGCTCCACTTCCCTTCGCTAGTATTACCTAGATCAGGTCCGTAAGGGTTAAGGATTATTCCTCTCTCAGCATGCAAAGCACCCCTAGTGGTTTTCACTATTAAATTGGCAAATAAAAAAGCCCCGTTTCTTTACGCAAAGAAACGGGGACCTAATGTTCATGTCCGAATTGCTTCCCTACGCTAGCATAATCTAGATCAGGTAGTAAAAGGATAAAAGACTTTCGGTCTTACTCTCAGCTGGCAACACCAGCTCTCCTAGCACAATATGAAATTACCATAGTCAGTATAACATTGTCATGTGTTATCAGCAACTGTTTTAAATTAGCATGGCACTTAAAAAGGATCTGGTCGCTTCTATGCATAGGCGGATTCTCTTCCCCACCTAAAAACGTTCTTCTTCCATTTTTTCAATTTGTATTTCTATATTTATTCTGAAAATACTATATAACTCCATTTTGATTTTTCGACATATGAGCTACGGCTATGAAAGTAAAAACAATTTTCCATTTATTCCCACTTTTTGTTTTCACACGGCATGGGGCAGAAAAAGGCCCTGACCGCTTCTATCCATTGACGGATCCTCTCTCCCACTCAAAAAGAAAGGTTTTATGTCGATTTTTTAACTGATATTTATATAATTATCTTTTATCCAAACTCTAATGATTGTTTATCTGTTATTCTTGTAATATATTTCGATTCCATTAAAAAGTCGTTATTTTTTTCACATATCATATTACAGTTATGTGAACAATGCACAAAATATTATATCTTTATACTATAATAAAAAATATATTAATACATCGATGGGGGGCTAATATTAGATGAAACAGAAAGCTACAGCTTTAACGGCAACTACTGTCGCAGTCGCATCTCTACTTCCATCCATAAATCAAGTAGACACACGTACTGTAGCAGCCCAAGAATTGCCTACACAAAACATTCAACATATAAAACCAGGCCCAGAAATATTATATTTGAATAATAGGATAAATACAAGAGATAAAACTAACTCCTTAAAAAAAACAAATATTGCGTTTACTAAATATACTGAACGGAACAATAGTTATATCGTAAATGCCAATGTGTTAAATATTCGTTCTAAACCAAATATCAAATCCTCTATTATTGATAGATTATCCAATGGTAAATTCATCTCCGTCCAAGAAACAAAAGGGGATTGGTATAAAGTCTCACATAATGGGCAACAAGGATATGTAAAAAAAGAATTTGTATCTCATACATCAGAACCATTAGTAAAAGGGGTTACAATACAAAATGAATCTTCCTTTTACGTTGCTACACCTACCTTAAAAGTCCGCCGTGGAGCTGGAACAGATACTGCTGTAATTGGGGCTTTACAAAACGGAACACAAGTCACTGTTATAGAAACAGTTGGTACCTGGTACAAAGTTCGCTTCGGAACATCTTACGGATTTGTAGCAAAGCATTATATTATTCAAAAACAACCACAAACGAGACAAGCCGCTCCTTCTATTCCTGCTGTTTTTAAATTCCCTACTCAAGGAACGATTAGTTCTACATTTGATATGCGCTGGGAACAAATGCATTATGGTATAGATATTTCCGCACCAGGTAATGTTTCAATTCATGCAGCTGCTGCAGGTAAAGTTATAAAGTCTTATTACTCTGCTAGCTATGGAAATGTCGTATTTGTAGCACATCATATTCGAGGTAAACTATATACAACCGTTTACGCTCATATGAAAGACCGTTCAGTACAAGTTGTTGATCAAGTTCAAACCGGGAAATTATTAGGATATATGGGAAATACAGGTCATTCATTTGGACAACATCTCCATTTTGAATTACATAATGGTGAATGGAATTTTGAAAAGACAAACGCAGTAAATCCACTGCCTTATTTGGTTCGGTAATATTATATGTCACGTAATATACCATTAATAATTGAGTATATAGCTTTTCTCGGTTTAATCTGTTGCTTAGTCATTTACAATACGAACCTTGTCTTTTTGGGTATCGTCATCTCATTTGTTGCTATTGAATCATTGATGGAAGCATTCAAAATTCGACTGAAGAAACAAATTTCTCATATATATACTGCATTTATTATTATAAGCGGCTTAATAACAAATATTATTTATAGTGGTTTTCATATGGCTGCTATATTCCCTGTATTTTTTATAGGGGTGCTAACCATCATTTCCCAATATATTTATATTCCTGAACACCGTAAGAACCAACAAGAAGCTTAGAACAGCCTTCTACATTTACGACGAAAAAAGGGGTCTCACTTAAAATGAGACCCCTTTTTTCATCTATACATTATATTGAAAAATTTCTTTTTATCCACACGCATATCGTTCATAAATAAAACTTAAATTATATTTCTTCTCTAAGCCCATTCGTTGTTCATCATCACACCAGTAAAATAAAATATCATGAATCGTTGCATAACGCTTATTCTTTAGAAATTGCTTAATAAATGACGGTAAACAATCGTGTAATTGTATAAATATATAATTCCGCAGGATTTCTTCTTTATGTTCAATTCCTTTACAAACATACATCAACTCTTCACAATAATATGCATGTTGCGGAACTTGAATCATTTCAAAAAATGGTACATATGATAATAGTTTTCCAATGAAGTGCTCGTATCGATTCATAAACTCAAATGACATATGCTCCATCATTTCCTTCATTACATAAAGATAATCATCCACATGAGTAGTTTTTAGCGGATTAAGGCGGTCAGAAATTTGAGCGATTACAGCCCTTTGACATGCAACAACAGAACGACTCGGTCCATAATATGTTAAAAAATCCGTACACTTACGATATTTTTTTAATAAGTCATATATGTATAAGTCATAAACGTATGTATTACAGTATATTGCTAAATTCATCATCTCTTGATCCAATTCTTCTTTGGACAATCGTTTTGCCTGTTTGCAAATATAAAAAAATGTAAGTTCCATTACTTCCTTATGAGATAATAGCTTTTCACATTTTTCAATACATTCCTCATTAAATTTAATTCTTTCCCATATCATTACATCTCTATTTTCCGATTTCCCGATGCGATATTTTACAATTAAGTAGTTCCAAGCCACAACTTGGGTTAAAACATCCCACGTTTCATATTCCATAGATGTATGTACAAATTCATCTAATTTATGGTTCACCATAAATGTATAAGCTTCCTTATACCAACCGATGTCCTGACATAAACGAACAATACGAACTAAAGTTGGTATTTCATCTTTATGAAACTGTGGCAACTCCTTCACTTTATTCATTCCATATAAAATAAACGGAGCCAAGTTTTCCTGTTTATAAAATTCTTTTTCTTTCCAAGCTAAAATTGTCCGTTCTTTTCCTTCGCCTTTTGGATGATTTGGTACAAGTAAGGAAAATAAATCTGCAAAATTAGTTGGTTCCACATAAGCCTCTGTAACCAAATTCCAATTTGGATTACTCTGTACCTCCCTCATATTATTTCCCCTCCGTTTCTATTTATATAAAATCTTTGATAGTTTAGTAGATAATCATAATATTATAAATATTATTATATTCAAAATTCCTTATGAAGCTTTTATTTATTATTATATCATTTTTTAACATAACAAAAATTAGTAATGGAAATTGTTAAATAAAATTTCAAATGAACTTAACATATGTCATTCTCCAGATACATTTAATGAAGCATATTTATATCTATGCGTAATATTTTGGATACGCTTTAATCACAATATAGCTTTATTTACATTATTAATAAAACGTATCCAATCTTACCTATTCTCTAAACGAAAAATAATCTGCAGATATTCCTTTATTCTGTATGCTCGGAAATTTCACTTAAAGCAAATCCTGCTTGATCATCAGCTTTCTCTGCTATTGCTAAATCACCTAACGCTAACATCCCAACAAGCCCGCCATTCTCAACTACAGGTAGTCTTCTAATTTGGTGCTGCGCCATTAACTCTGTAGCCTTTTCAATAGAGTCATCAGGAGAAACAGACACAATTCCTGTAGTCATGATATTTGTAATTTTATTAGACCCGGGATGTTTCTCAGCAATTCCACGAACAACTAAATCACGATCAGTGACAAGACCAACCACTTGATTGTTCTCTACAACTGGAATCATTCCAATGTCCTCTTCTTTCATTTTCACAGCAGCTTCATATACATTATCTAGCGGTGTACACTGTACAATATCGGTACTCATAAATTCTCTAACTGTTGTCATGTAGCTTTATTCCCTCCTTCTTATACATACTATAGTTTTTCCAAATTCCCTTTATTTATTATGAAATAAAGGGAATTTCAAATTAATGTTATCGTATATACAAAAGGAAAAAGCTTTCGCATTATATTTTCACAAGAAAAAAGAGTCAGCTAATTGCTGACTCTTTTTTATGACCCGTACGGGATTCGAACCCGTGTTACCGCCGTGAAAGGGCGGTGTCTTAACCACTTGACCAACGGGCCATGGCTCCGCAGGTAGGACTCGAACCTACGACCGATCGGTTAACAGCCGATAGCTCTACCACTGAGCTACTGCGGAATATGGTGGGCCTAAATGGACTCGAACCATCGACCTCACGCTTATCAGGCGTGCGCTCTAACCAGCTGAGCTATAGGCCCATATTTCTTACAGGGGCAGTAGGAATCGAACCCACACCGGAGGTTTTGGAGACCTCTGTTCTACCTTTAAACTATGCCCCTAAGTGGTGCCGGCTAGAGGACTTGAACCCCCAACCTACTGATTACAAGTCAGTTGCTCTACCAATTGAGCTAAGCCGGCTTTTCAAAA
>NZ_JAHCDO010000022.1:0-85431 GCF_050768835.1 Bacillus pfraonensis
GTAGAATGCGTTACGTCTACAACAACAGGTAAATGTGTTTCTTTCTTTAAGATTGGTACAGCTGAAATATCTAACGTATTACGCGTTGCTCTTTCGTATGTGCGGATACCGCGCTCACATAATATAATTTGATCATTTCCTTGTGCGATGATGTATTCAGCTGCATTAATGAACTCATCAATTGTTGCTGCTAAACCTCGTTTTAATAACACAGGTTTATTTACTTTACCCACAGCTCTTAATAAATCAAAGTTTTGCATATTTCGTGCCCCGACTTGAATGACATCAACGTAATCAAGAGCCATTTCTACATCGTTTGGATTTAAGATTTCACTGATAATCGCTAGATCAAATTCATCAGCTACTTGTCGTAAAATTTGTAGTCCTTCTATCCCTAATCCTTGGAAATCGTATGGTGATGTTCTCGGTTTGAAAGCACCGCCGCGCATTAATTTTAATCCTTGTTTTTTCATCGCTTGCCCTACTAGGCGAACTTGCTCTAAGCTTTCTACAGCACAAGGTCCCATGATGAATGTTTGCGTTCCATTTCCTAGTAACTCACCTTTTACATCAACGATTGTATTCTCTTTTTTCTTTTTACGTGAAACAAGTAATGCTTTACGGTTGTCATCTTCTTGCAGTTCTAAGCTCGCTTTGAAAATTGTTTTGAAAATGTGTTGAACTGTTGAAGTTTCGAAAGGACCTTCATTGTGTTCTGCGATCATATCAAGCACTTCACGCTCACGTACTGGGTCAAAACGTTTCGTACCTTGCACTTGCTTTTGTTCTCCAATCTTTTGAACGATTTTACCTCTCTCATTTAAAAGTTCTAGTAACTGTAAATTGATTTTATCCACCTGTTTACGTAATTGTTCTAACTCATGATTTGCCATTTTAAAATCCTCCTTTTAATGTTTAAAACTATTGCAAGAGAATAAAAATTCCCTATTTTCTGAATTGAAAACTTACAAAACCTTAGTATGAGATCGATACCGCCTTTTCTGTGTACAAAAAATCCCTACTGATCTACTCAGTAGGGACGATATTTATCGCGGTACCACCCTAATTGTAGACTGATTTCGTCTACCTCTCTTCACTGTTAACGATCGTTCGACCGTCTTTCCCTTCATAAAGAAAACAAATCTTTACTACGAAAAAGATGCTCCAGGACTGTAATTCGCACTTGTTTTTGTACTGGTTCACACCAACCACCAGCTCTCTGTTACAGGGAAACAACTACTACTCCTTTTCCTTTCACCGCATGTCATATTCCATTGTCAAGCCATACCACAAAAAATACAAAAAGTCCCTACTGATCCAATCAGTAGGGACGATATTTATCGCGGTACCACCCTAGTTGTAGACTAATTTCGTCTACCTCTCTTCACTGTTAACGATCATTTGACCGCCTTTTCTTCATAAAGAATATATGTCTTTAATCCAAAAAAGATGCTCCAGGACTGTAATTCATGATTATCCCTGTACTGATTCACACCAACCATCAGCTCTCTGTTACAGTAAGATCCTCACTACTGTGATCCCTTCATTGCACTTTGTTTATCCAAATGTTTTTGAAATTGAATAAGTTATGATTCGTATTATAGAATGCTTTTTCAAAGACTGTCAATAACTTTTTATTTGTTTTTTTTAAAATCCACTCTTTACCCATTATCCACCTTGTAAATTTGTCATTATAATTCCAATTCGTATCATTTCGTTTTGAATAGATGTAAGTAAATCACTTTTCAATTGGTACTCTGTTAATAATTGTTTAATTTCAATGATTTCATTTTCAAAAGAATTTGCTTCGTGAAGGTTTTGTAATAGCGAAAAAAACAACTCACCATAGGCTTCTACATGGTCTTTCATGTTCTTTTTCTTTTCTAAAACAGACAAAAATAGTTGCTTTATTTCTGCTTGATTGTAACGTTCTGATGGTGGCGAAAAATGGGTAAGAATTGTTTGCAATCCCTTTTCTGCAACTTCATCCATACATAAAACAAAGCGTAAAAACATGACATATTCCCTACCTGTTATAGAACTCATTTTTGGACGTTCCATTAAAAATCCAGCTAACCAAAATTCCCAAAATTTTTGTTGTTCTCTTGCGCTTAATGTTTTCACATAATAACATAAATGTTCCATAAACTTAATTTTGTCGTTTTCCGTTTCCTGTATAAAAAGTAGATATAACCAATCTGCTCGCTGCTCCCAATACAATACACATTTAATAAAAACAAAGCTGAGCCACTTTAAGAACACTTCTTTTGTATGAGGATGTAACAAATATAAATGCTGGGCCGCATATGTAATGTATCTCTTTATCTCTGTAAATAACGGTAAATTTATTTGTGTATAGCAGAGTCCTGCCCATGCATATTTGATTGCTTTTTCTTGTTTTTTTAAATCAAGATAAGGGAGCAAATTTTTTCTACACCATTGTTTCTCAATATGATATAAAAATGTTATATCTGCCGTTAACCGTGCAAACATGTAATTTGTATTCCGTGAACAGATTCGCATTTGTTCTTCAAATAAAAACAAGTATTCGTAAATATTCCGATCGTATAAGTGGTCATACGCGAGTAACTTTAATAATACTGACGTCACCTTTCCAATAGGATGCTGAATAGATTCATTATAAAAGTCATGTTCTTCTAAATTGAAATTCAAATCACTTCTCATCACTTGAGGAAATACAGAGACGGAAAATCGTTTCACAACCCGTATACTATCCTCTTGAAATTCTTCTAATCGGTTGCTAATTTCATAAAGAAAACTGCTAATTAACCAATGAAAAGATGGATTTCTTACAAATTGTTGTAAGAGTGGAATGATTTTTTGTATCTGTTGATTTGTAAGCTTGCGATTATTTCTCCATGCCCTAATACAGACAAACCATACTTCATTACTTACCTTACTTTCCCTAGCTAATTGATAGGCAAGTGAAATGCTCCACTCTATATTCAATTTACATGCTTTTGATAACATTTCTAAAAAATGTCGTTGTTCAAAAATACCGTCATGAGAAAAGAGCCTAACTTGTTCCATCATTTCATGGTCTTTCAGCTGCAATAACCCATCGGCTGTTACATTACATGTAATACTTTGGACAGCATCCTCTACTTGCTTTTCACCGTAACGTTTTGGGGAAAAATGAGGGTGTTTTTGTTTCATTTTTTTATATGCCTCTGCTGTACAATTACTATCCGGATCACATATATAAAGTAAATCCATAACAAAACAAGCATCAAAAATCCTATCATTAACAAGCTGTTTCATCACCTTTTGTAACACTTCTTGCTTACTTTGTTCCGAAGCAAGTGAATAATGGTTCTTTAAAAACTTAAATACTTCATGTCTATATGTAACATGTAAAAGTAACTTTTGCTCTAATAACCATTTCATTTTTTCATCGTCAGTTACAAATATATTTTTACTCATCGCAGCTATGGCAATTCTTTTTTGTAATATACTATCAGTTTCAATCATTTGGGCGATATAGTAGTTAGCTTTTCTCTTATTATTTTCACATAAATATGTGAGACACTCTTTTACAATACGAATTAAAAATGTAAAATCTTTTGGCTGTAAATCATGCTCTGAAAATTCGACTGTATGATATGTCACACCGTCCTTTTTCTCCAATGCAGCCTGTCTTAAAAATAACATTTGCATTTTTTCTAATCCCATAACCATAATGGGATCGGCAAAATACGCAATGTGCGGTTTCATTCTTTCATCCCAAATCTGTTGTACGAATGAAAACACCGAAACTGGCAACCGACTTGTTTCTTCTAATTCAATCGAATCTTGCATATCGTGTTCCCATTTTCTCACACGTTTTAATTTAATTTTCCCATCCAAAATAAACGCCAACAATAAGACGCAAATCTCTTTATGTTCAGGAAAAGAACATTTATGTAACAAATATGAAACCAATTCTATAGAGCCGCTATTTTTTTCTGCTGTTTCTAGTAAAAGTAATGTCCATTTTGCGAATAGTAGCGGTTCAATCTGCTCTTTTGTCTCGTTTAAATACGTGCAAATCGTTCGCCATAACAAAGGAGAAATTTTCGAGTGATTTCTATAAATAAGCTGAAATAATTCCTTTTGATGGCTAAAAAGAAATTGTTTGACGAGCCAAGCAGACAGCAATTCATCCTCTTCGTTATGGATAGCAGACAGCAAAAATAAATTTTGAAGTTTTCCTTCTGCCTCTAACCATTCCACCCACTCATAATCGCGAGCAAATTCTATAAAATACCGGAGTGTTTCAATTTTTTTTACGGATTGCTTTATATATGATAATTGCTCTTGTTCAACTGACGGTGGGACTGTCACGATATCGCGAATCCGCATTCTTTTTGTAATATAATTATCTCCCATTAATTCAGCCCAGCGCTTCACCGCTTGAACAAGCGCTTGATGATTGTTTGCTTTATTTGGATAGACAATAGGCCTTACTCCTAAATGCTCCCAATGATATGTATTATCTCCTTGTGCAACAAATGCATAACGTCTTGTACTCGGCGGCAAGCCTGTTGCTAAATATTTCATAACAGGATCATTATGACTATATCCGATGAATAATACTGTATAATTTGAAAATAAATCGACTAAAAATCTTCTTGCCCATCCTTCCGTCAAGTAAGCCCTTCCAAAGTCACCATCTGTTAATATTAAATTTTCTTTTTCCTGTTCTACATTACCATGTATATATGCTAATCCTTTAAACGCTCTACCTGTTGGAAGTGCAGGTGCATAATATATATTGATATCTCGATTCATTTCTCGAATTACACTTGTAAAATGTTGATCAAAATTTGTTGTTACAATGCGGACATCGATATCATCTGAAAAAAGCCGTGGAATTGCATAATGTAATGGATTCGGTTTTGAATTTTTCACATCAACAAGATCTTGTGCCACTTGATGTACATCTTTTGTCTTCGCAACTTTTCCGAGATAATAATCATGTGGTTCTGTTATTTCACGCTTGTCGACATATAAAGCGTTCGCAATTTCATCCACTAAATCATCAAAGTTTGGTAAGTTTGATTTCCCTTTCATAGAAACCCCTGCTCCGACAAATAATACAAGCCTACCTTGCTCAAGATTATCAAATAATTCATCTGGAATTTCTACTTCTGAAGTAATCCACATCTGGATCCCCCCTTACCTAAAAATGTCATACGCTCTCATTTTACTATAACATTTTTCATTTGTTTTTTTAATATTTAGACAAGTTGTTCCACATGAAAAAATTTTATTTACGATCATGTAGAAATGTATGAACTTCTCGTTTTATACCAAAACTATGGAAAAACAGGAGGTGTGCACCTTGAGCAATTTTACTATTGTGCTTATTAAATTCGTATCGTGTATCATTGCTTTTGCTATCGGGCTTGATTTGTTTTTCGATGCAACAATCGTTGACGTTATTTCCTTTAGCTTATTCGTAACCATTGTTTCTTACATGTTTGTTGATAAAATCCTTTTGGACCGTGTTGGCAATTCCGCTGCTATTATGGCTGACTTTTTGTTAACCTATTTAAGCGTGTGGATTTTCGGTAACATTTTATTGGACAATTACATGCAAATCGCATGGGGGAGTATTTTGTCTGCTCTTGTCTTTACATTATCTGAAGTATTTGTGCATCGTTTTTCTCATACGCATGAAAGACATAAAGGTGAACGAATTAATATGAATGGCCGATTCGCATATGGAACTGAATTTGCTGAAGAACAAAATATTTTAGATAAAGATAAGAAAAAATAAACAAAGAAGGATGTCACAAACTATATCATGACATCCTTCTTTTACATTAACTTTTCTTTTGGTTATATTGCTCCATAATAGATTATGGAAGCATTCCGCTATCTGTTGTCACTATTTCCTTTCAATTCGATTTTATACTTCAATCTTTATATTTTTGAAATCCACAACATCAGCAAATGCACCCAGTACTGTATTATGATGCTTAACAATTTCTTCCGCACTTAATTGCTCCGAGTCAAATGTACTATGTGCATCGCGAACCAAAGTTATTTTATATCCTTCACTAAATGCTCTACGAGTCGTCGTATCCACACAGTATTCAGTTTGCATCCCTGACATGATGACATGTTCAATTTCATTATCTTGTAATACTTTACGTAGATTCGTTTTATGGAATGAATCTGGTGTTTCTTTTTCGATCATGATGTCACCATCTTTCGGTGCAATGGCAGAATGAATATTCCATTCCGGTTTTCCTTTTGCTAAAGGGTGACCTTTGGGGCCATTATGCTGGACATAAATAACAGGAATTTCATGTAAACGACATTTTCGAATTAACTCTTGCAACGTTTTTAATAACTCCCGCCCTTTGTATACTGGTCCTCCTGCTGTATACATACCTTCTTGAACATCTATTACTAACAATGCTTTTTTCATCATACATCGCTCCCTTCCCCTTATTTTCTATACTCCATCATCCAACAGTCTTCTAATTTCCCTTCATGAAGCTCATGTTCTTTTAATTTTTTCACCTTTTGAAATCCACATTTTTCATAACAACGAATAGCACGTTCGTTACTTACTCTTGGATCCATCGCAATTGCTTCTGCCTCTAATTCATTGATAATATATGTAATCGCAGCTTTCACAAGCTCTGTACCGATTCCCTTATTCCAATATGCTGTGTCGCCAATGAATTGATCCATCCCCCATATATTTTGTTTTTTTATATAACCATATAGATTTTTCCATTCTGAATCTACGGGATAAATTTGTATATATCCAATTGGTTTCCCTGCGTATTCTACCACACATTTTTTCTCATCACTCTTTATGTTATGAACAAAATGAGTTCGTACTTGCTCTGGCGTTTGTGGATTATCTCGTCCTTCGTAATATTGTAAAACTTCTGAAGTTGTTAACCATTTTGAGATGGTTTTCACATCATCTTCTACAACATATCTAATCGACAATTTACCTTTTTGCAATAACATACTTTTCCCCCTTATTCATAACATTATAATATTCTAGACTTATTGGGTTTACTCCTTTTATTAGACAGTGAATATGATACACCGCCTTGCCATCATACCTTCGTATCAGTTTTTATTCAAAAAAATACTACTCTTGCTGGATGTTACAGAAACTTTAATTTAGTAATCTATAGATATCAAACCAACATAGGAGGAATAAATATGTCTAAAGCTTTCGATTCAAAAGAACAACAACAAGGAGAAATATATGCAATCCAGCATACAATTACTGAAGTTGAAAATGCATTTAATGCACATAATGCGGATGAATTAGATCGCCACTTCACCTTGAATGCCACATGGGTTAACGCATTTGGCAAGAAGCTATCTGGTTGGAAACAAATCAATGAGACGCACAAAGTTCTTTTAGCGGGACCTCTTCGTGATTCATATGCTTGTTATACAGTTGAAAGTATTACATTTATACGTTCCGACGTAGCTATCACACATATTAGACAATATCCAACAACCTCTGAAGGAAAAATAATAGAAGATGAGCAAGGCAGTCTTGCTGTTTATGTAATGGTCAAAGAAAAGGAAACGTGGAAAATTGCTGCCGGGCAGAATACACTAGTTCAATAGCTTTTCCCATATCCCCTATTTAGACTGGAGGTTACGACTTATGCCTCAAGTAACTTTGAAGAAAATAACTTCTGACAATTGGCGAGAGGCTCTCACGCTTTCTGTAAACATTGAGCAGCAAAAGTTCGTTTCTGAAATTACACCACCTGTTGCTATTGCACTTGCTAAAGCATATATTAGGCCGGATGATAAAATGATTGAACCTTTTGGAATTTATCATAATGAAAAAATGGTTGGTTTCTTTAATTTGCACTACGAACCGGATTGTCAAAAGGACTTTTGGCTGTTTCATTTTTTTATCGACAAAGGATATCAAGGAAAAGGGTTTGGAGCCACGGCAATCAAAGCGATAATTGACCATATAAAAACCGTTCATCTATCTTGCCACCGCATTCGCTTAACTGTGCATCCTGAAAATGCTTCGGGCCAAAAATTCTATAAAAAACTTGGTTTTTCTGATGATAACATTTACACATACGGTGAAATGACATATTCCTTAATTTTAAGGAAGTATATATAGATGATAATAGGATTATATGAAGCGCATTTACCAGTTAGCGATTTAAAGCGTTCGATTGAATTTTACAAAGGACTTGGTTTGGAATTTTCCCATCGTCATGAAGATAAAGTGGCATTCTTATGGATTGAAAAAAATAAAAGTTGGTTGGGATTATGGGAAACAGACAAAGTAGAACTTGAATATCACCCTTCAATAAGACACATAGCTTTTCAAGTTTCTTTAGAAGGATTAAAAAATTCAGTTGCTTGGTTGAATGAAAAAGGATTTGAACCTAGAGAAACATTTGGATTTAAACCAATTGAACCATTTGTTATGGCACATAGTAGCATAGCTCATGCAAAAATCCATTTTAATGACCCTGATGGGAACAGTTTAGAATTTATATGTAAACTTGAAAACCCTAAAAATATTACAAAGCGTATGTATTTAAGTGAATGGACACAATCAAATTAGCATCCTATTCAACTAAAGAGGTATTAGTTTAACCCAGAATAGGGAAACCTATATAAAGTGAAACTTTAATCAGTGGGGGGTCCTCATCCCCCACTGATTATTAGCCCTCACCAATCGGACCTTTACAGGCAGTTTATCTCCTACCTAACTTCTTTACTTTCACCGAATTTTGAGGTGGGAGTATTATTGCCCTAAAGTAGCGGGATAAATTGGGTTTCCTTTGAATTTTTATTAAAAATCATTAACATATTTTAACAGATCCTTCATAAAAGAAGAGCACCTTTACATTTTTAAAGTTACTCTTCTTTTACTTGTTTCTATTCAAATATAAAATACCAGTAAATTGCAATTTCATCACTTTGCTCATTTATCCCTTTATATACAAGAAAATCAAAGCCACCTATAACAAATCCACAACTCTCATAAAACTTGCATGCTCTAACGTTATTGTACTGTGTCTCCAGCATGATTCCTGGCATTTCACAAGCTTGCGCCCAATGCTTTGCCCGTTCAATTAATCTTTTGCCAACTCCAAGCTGTCTAAACTGCTTATCTACTTTTATATCTTCCACGTAAGCAAAACCATTCCAATTCCTCTTTAATATAATCATTCCAATTATTTGGTGATCCATAAACGCCAAATAAATGATTTTATCTGGATTATTAACATATTCGCTATAATCTAAATCACCCTCTTGATCCTCCGTATATCTATCCTCTGAATAATTTTTCTCATAGCTTGGTATTTCTTGCACTGTGTATTCTATTCGTTGATCCATCGCCCTTAATGAAAGAACTAGCTTAGAATCCACCGTAAAACTATCATCAATTTCAGGAAATTCATTCAAATCTTCTAATTCTAGTTTCCTAATAAAAATATCCATCCTTATCTCCTCTAACTAAAACATAATATATTCCTCGTACTAAATATTTATAGCAATTCCAGCAATGAATAAACTAGCAATTATGAGGAAAGGCGTACCAATCATTGCCCCTCTTAGATGCATCTTATAATCTTTATATCCTTTCATCCCTTCTGTACTGGGAATAATAACAAATCTCGGGGTAATCCAGCAAAATATAAGCCAATCTATAATGAGTAAATCCACCAAATTAAAAATCATTAATATTCCAAAAGAATGCAAAAAAGCATCTATAAACAATAATTTCTCATGTTGATTTAGTAAAAAAGTTGAAATCAACGGTGTTCCGAAAAGAATTACATTATATACAATTCCAAAATATAAAGTTTGTCTTTTTTCATCAATTGTTTTTGGCAGAACAGCTTTTTGAATATCCTTAGGATAGTCATTTAGCCATAGACGCGGATTATAATATAATGACCCTAAAATCATAATTGATAGTATAATAGACATAATTGCTCCCACTAGTAACATTTGTTCATATTGACCCATAAATTCTCTCCCTCCTTACTTGTAATTACCAGAAACCTTTTATTACTATGTAAAAGACTCATTTTATTACAAATTCTATGTATTCCCGTGTCAAAAAATTAGCATAAACCTTTGCTAAATAACTTTTCCATTTCTATATCTAAAATCGCTTTCTTCCAGCATTCATTCTTATTTCTTGAAATATCGTTTCAAATTTAATAAAGTGAAGCTCTAATCAGTGTTTTCATCTCCACTGATTATTAGTCCATAAATATTTGGCTGAGTCTATATAAATTCACATAAGAATAGGACTGGTGAAACAAATGAAAATTGAACATATAGCGATTTGGGTAAATGATTTAGAGGTAATGCGCACTTTCTATACACAATACTTTAATGGAGAGGCAAATTCTTTATATCACAATAAAGCTAAACACTTTGAATCTTACTTTATTACTTTTGAATCTGGAGCACGTCTTGAAATTATGCGAAAGAAAGGAATAGAAGATAAACCTAATCCCAATATAACTGGTTATGCTCACTTGGCTTTTTCTGTTGGTAGTGAAGAAAATGTGAATCAACTAACCAAAACATTAAAAGAAGCTGGATATCCT
The DNA here is from genome assembly GCF_050768835.1 of Bacillus pfraonensis. NCBI lineage: Bacteria > Bacillati > Bacillota > Bacilli > Caryophanales > Bacillaceae > Bacillus > Bacillus pfraonensis. The sequence continues at coordinate 10,599 of NZ_JAHCDO010000022.1, forward strand.
GTATTAAATGGACCACGCTTCACTGGAGATGGCTATTATGAAAGCGTAATTAGTGATCCAGAAGGAAATCATATTGAGATAACTATCTAGCAAAATACATTTATTTATTATTTGATATTTAAATTATGAAATGCAATAACACCAAAAAACCGTTCGAAAATTTTGAACGGTTTTACTGTCTAATACTGTCGCGTTTTAAAATTTTGGTGATTACAGAAATGCTGATTCTATCGTTTCTCTTAATTACAATACTGGTCTACCAACCTCTTTAGATGTTCTATATTTTCTGAAGATAAATTTTCTGATAATCTTGCCCCAGCAATAATAGGAGCCCAATCCAAAACATTATCCCTTGATAAACCGGTATTTTTGCAATATATACGTAAATACATTTCAGCTAATTCTACTGAAGACTGGGCATACAATAAATATGTTCGGTATACATCTGCACAAATATCTCCCGAGCTAGCATCAACCCAGTCAATAATTTTCACGTCATCATTATTCATGATCAAATTAAATGGATGAAAATCTCCATGACATAGCCTAGGTTCAAATACCATTGAATCTAATTTCCTCAACAATTTATTCTTTTGTTTCTCATCTAGATACCGTACAGATTCAATTTGGCGATGTAGCTTTTCTGACATCAGTTCAAGTAAATCCGAATCAGAAACAACAGCATGCACCTTTTGTTGTGTATTAACACAAATACCTATGTAATGCTCAGCTCGTTCCATATTCTGAATTAAGAGATCACCTACTGTTTTCCCTTTTACATATTCCATTATTATTGCTTGTCTACTATTTATTTCTTTGACTTCTAATACCCTTGGGACGTGAAGCCCGCATGAATAAGCGTATTTTTGTTTCTTTGCTTCATATAAAGATTCTGTATTTGGAAAATGCTTTTTAAATACTTTTATAATTTTATTATCATAAAGATATATCTTCGCTGTATTCCCAATAGCTATTGGATTACCTAGGTTCATGTATTCCCTCTCCTTAAGATAAATTACAATAATACCTTACACTTCATCTAATAAATTCGATGTAATTATAGTGAAGACCTTTCATTACTAAACTATCTCTTTCTTTACTAAAAGACTCTGTTCACAATATTGGCGCAAAGGATGCATTATTAAATCTCGTATTTAGGATTATACCCTGTTCGTCCATTCGGGTAGGTCTATAAAAGGAGGAGTTTACATTAGCTTAACGAATTTATATTGATATAATTATAAAAAGGGTGGTTTAATTGAACATTTTATGGGATTTTGATGGCACATTATTTGATACTTATCCTGCGTATACAAACATACTCTCTCAGGCTTTAGGAAATGTGGTGGATAAACAGGAAATCTATGAAAAGTTGAAAATTTCGTATTCTCATGCAATTGATTACTATAACATTTCCAGCAATCAAGAAAAAGAAATAAAAACTCTACAGAAGAAACTGTCTCCAAAAGAAATGAAACCGTTTGATAATGTAGAAAAAGTCTTGAAATTTGCAAATAAAAATGTAATTATGACCCATAAGCATAGGGACGGGGTTTTAGCTATCTTAAATTACTATGGATGGGATAAATACTTTGCTGATATGGTTACGATTGACGATGGTTTCCCTCGAAAACCCAATCCATTAGCATATGTTCATTTACACACAAAACACAGAATCGATTTAGTTATTGGAGACAGAGAATTAGATTTATTACCCGCTAAAGAATTAGGAATTTCAACATGCATATTTCAAAGTCAAAGTGATTTAGCTGATTATCATTTACAGGACTACTCAGAGTTTTTTAATATTGATATTGCGTTAACGAAACAAGTGGCCGATTAACAATATATACAGTAAAAGGACTAAAGTTTGGTTCTTTTACTGTATTATTATCAACATAATTCATTAACAGAGCCTAATAAAATAAGACCCTGTAAAGCAGGATCTTAACATTCTTTAAAACGACATAATATCATTTCCAATCGACAATTACTTTTTCTCCATAATTGCAAAATAATTCCCCTCATGATCAGCAAAATTAAAAGCTCTACCAGACGGCATATTTACAATTTCCCCGACTGTAATTTCCTTCCCTACAAAGTCTTTATATAACTTATCGATGTCTTGGGTGAAAAACAACATGGATGGTGTATTCAAGTTTAATTCAGGCTGCATTTTTGCAATTAACTCTTTATTATGTAGCACAATGCTCGTTTCAGCTTTCTCTGTTGGCGCAATTTCAATCCACCTAAACCCTTGACCGTTATTTTCATCGGAAACTAAGTGGAATCCTACTTTTTCTGTCCAAAATTGTATAGCCTCATCTTGATTGTTTACATATAACATAATTTGACCGACTTTATGAATCATCATCTTTTCTTCCCTTCTTCTACTTCAATTGTATTCAGTATATACGAACTAGCATTCTCTTCAAAGTGTTTTTATGATTAAAAATTTTTTAGATTTCTAACATTTTTTAATGTTTCTAGAGGCTTTATGTATTTCTTATCTCTTATTTTTTAGGGGTAGCGTCACATCGCTATCAAGCTAACAAAGTACAACTACCCCCTACTTCACCAATCAAAACAATTCGTCTCTCAGCACTAGATCGAGCCAGGCTTTCGCCTCATTGTAAAGAATCGGATTGTTTTCCGGCGTGTAGTAAGCGAGGATTGCGACTGCTTGTGATACGACCCATCCACGGGCCCTTGCCCACGTAGCGTCATCCATCGGAAAAGCCTCACGGAACGCATCACGCGCCGCTGGCGAATGCAACTTCCATGCAACCATCACATCGCACGCAGGATCGCCGATGCCCATTTCACCCCAATCAATCACACCGCTAATGCGCTTATTTCGTACGAGCCAGTTACGTACATCTAGATCGCCGTGATGCCAAACAGGAGGGCCGTTCCACGGAGGTGCAGCAAGAGCCGACTCCCACACAGCAGAAACTGCAGGGTCGCCATCAAATCGCGCTAGCCAGTATCGAAAGTCCTTGTCCCGTTGGGCCAAAGGAATGCCACGTCCTAACGGCCCTCCCGATGAATCGACTTGTTGCAGTGCTGCGATGAACACTGCAAGATCACGCGCTGCCTGAATCTCGTCAATCTCCTCTATAGGCACCGTATCGCCCTCAACCCACGTATGTACCTCCCAAAACCATGGATATTCGTTATTGGGACGCCCCTGAGCGATAGGCATAGGGATATCAAGCGAAACTAATGGTGCAAGTTTTGGCAGCCATGTGAACTCGCGACTTTCTGGTGTCGTCGGACCTGCCCTTCGTGCGAGCCGAACGGAATATTCGTCGCCAAGTCGGAAAATGGCGTTTACCGTGCCAATTGGCTCGACCCGCCGTAGGGACAGTTTTGCCCAGTTTGGGAACTGATCCACAAGCAAACTACGCACAAGGCGCTCGTCAATTTCCAATTCGTCAACGTGCATCTTCTCACACATCGCACGCTCCCCCCTCCGTAGCTCTGACGTACAATTCGCAACCGTCGTGTCCTTCATAAACGTTCTGATATTTCCATCCCGTAAAATTCATCACATTGTAACCCCCTCGGATCATTACATGTCACCCAACTTGTTTTTTTGGTTGAGTATTATGGAGCATTGCTCCCCATTAGATTAAAGGTTCTGTTGCAAAAACCTCAAGATAATTGCAAGTAATCTCTAAATCTTGGACATACTAATACTAGTATTCTAAAAAGGACGTGATCAGTATGAAAAATCAAAATCTATTCAAGTGGAAACATTATCAACCGGATATTATTTTATTAACCGTGAGATGGTACCTACGGTACAACTTAAGTTTCCATGATTTGGTGGAAATGATGGAGGAACGAGGCCTATCCATATTTCACACAATCATTATACGTTGGGTACATCAATATGGTCCTGAGTTGGATAAGCGAATTCGACGTTATCTCAAACAAACAAATGACTCATGGAAAGTGAACGAAACGTCCATCAAAGTAAAAGGACAATGGATGTATCTGTATCGTGCTGTTGATTCGAAAGGAAACACAATCGATTTTTGCCTAAGTAAAACAAGAGATCAGAAGGCTGCAAAGCACTTTTTTTGAAGAAGAAACACAATTCAACTTATGTATAATACATTCATTTCTAGTTCACATAACGTCTCATTATCGGGATTCAATGTATTTAGAAGACTATTAAAAGTCCTCCAGATTGTTTAACTGGAGGACTTTTGTGTTCACATAATTCTTGAAGCCGGAAGTTAATTAAATAAACTTTTAGGTGCTTACCGTTTGTTATATTCCAAAGTACTGTTAACATGTTTAAATCAACTAGATTTAGTCTAATACATTTTTTTAATGAAAAAATAAGAATATTTGCATCACCTTTGTTACTTTTTCCATTCAACTACCAAGTTTTTGCCACTTACTTTAGTCCAATATATATGATCCCTAATGTCTACATTATATGATCCAGGTAACATGTTATAAAACTGTACCCGTCCATAACCTGATTTAATTGTGTCGAATGTTTTATATCCTGTACAATTTCCTGAATTAAAAGTACATAAGCGAACTGATAATTGAGTAGGACGAACTGGAAATGGATTCCAGTTATCTGTAATTCTCGTTAAATTCCAAACATCAATTTGTACATTTGTACCACCACTTGAATAAGCAGTATTGTCATATTTTCCATCCTCAGTAGTAAAAGTCTGGGTTCCAGCAGCATCTGCTTTAGATTGAGGAAAAATTGCAAAAAACATTGAAAAACATAAAACAAATACTAACAACCATTTTTTTATAATTCCTTGAGATAATGTCATTAAACCAACTCCTTATTATTAGATAAATTCATACTAAACGGTTATAATGTTTTTATATTATTATGAATTATCTGCAAATATTACACTGAAATTACCAAATATTTGTTTAAATGATTAAAAATATAATATGTCGATATGGATGATTTACGAATTTATAGGATAGATAAAGGAGAGGTTTGTATATGAAGTATATAAAAGGTAAAGAAACTAAAAAGAAAGTTATCGATTCCGCTTTTCAATTGCTTGCAGATAAGGGATATGATGCAATGAGTATTGATGAGATTATGAAAGGCGCTGGAAAAACAAAAGGTTCATTCTATGTTCATTTTAAGAATAAAGAAGAATTGCTATATGAAGTTATAAAAAATCGATTAGATCGAGATTTTGATCACATCGTAGAAGAGATTTTAAACGAATTATTGGATGAAACATGTAATGTTAAATTGGTATTAAAACGATTGATGAATTTAGTACATGCAGGTACAGGAGGAGTAGATCGGGAGTTATGGACTGTTGCTCATCATCAGATGGTCGTTCTTTCAAGGAAAAATCAAATGGTTCGTGAATGGATGCTAAATCAGTATCAGGCTTGGGTAGACTTCATGTCAAAGATTATCCGTAGAGGACAAGAGTTAGGACAAATTCGTACTGATATAGATGTTTGTGTTATGGTCAATATGCTTATCAGTTTATTGGAAGGTTATGAACTTCGTTCAATGGTTGATCCAGAAATCGATGTTTATGAACAATTAAAACTCATCGAATTGTTTTGTATGGATGATAATTTATGAATACTCTATACATATAATGTTAACATAACGCACAATTATCGGTAGCAAGGTTTTACTAGAATCCTTGTATTTATGAGGTTTTTTCTTCTTTTTTATATAAAATCGATATGCAAGATTTTATACAATATTGATTTGACAAGATTTATTGTGCTTAAGTTTGGCTGTTTTGGTACAGAAACTTGTATAAAATGTTGCATATTTTTTAAGGGAAATTTACGCTAAACAATATTATATATTTCAAATGAAGACACTTCTTTGAGAAAAGGAGTGTCTTTTAAGAATAAATGGATTTTTATGTTAAAATCTTACTATCAATAATTTCGCGGAAGAGGTCTTTTAAAAATGAATATATTAAGAAGAATGATATTTAGTAAGATGGGGATAATCATTTTAGTAGTAATAATATTGATTACAGGATTTTCATATTGGACGAATAAAGATAGAATTTCTAATAACTTTGCTGAACAACTATTTAAATATCCCCTTCCTCCACAAACCAAAGTCATCGAAAAGGAACAAGCTAATGGAAAATCCCTTGTATGGGGAAATGGTGGATATTGGGGTGTTATTGCATCTGTTCACCTATCTACTAAACTAAGTAAAGCAGAAATATTGTCGTATTATAAAAAAATTGGTTTATTTAAATACCCTAAAAGTGATAAAAAAGGTGTTGAACCTGAAATCTACTTTCAAGATGACTTAAAAAAGGTGGAAAAACCAGAAGGTTTTTATTACACGACAAACGATGGTGGAAATAACCCGTTACACAGTTACTTCAACAAAGATGGAAGTATGAAAATAGAACAAAGTACTAATGAACATACAGGACAAATGGAATATGTGATACAGATAACAAGTGACTTTGATTACTTTCTAAATATTGATTGACACTAACATTAAATTAAAAGAGCTAGGGAATCTAGCTCTTTTTTGTTGTGATTTATACTGTGAATTGGTTTGTTAATTCAATGCGAATTATAGTTCGTTTTTGTTGGTTCTGGTGTAAAAACTTTAATATACGCGTAAGTAATCTCTAAAACTTGGATATACTGATTCTATTACTCTAGAAAAGGTGTGATTGATATGGAAAAGGAACATGTATTCAAGTGGAAACATTATCAGCCTGATGTTATCTTATTAACGGTGAGATGGTATCTGCGGTACAACCTCAGTTTTCGTGATTTAGTCGAAATGATGGAGGAACGGGGCTTATCCATTGCTCATACAACGATTATGCGTTGGGTTCATCAATATGGTCCTGAGCTAGATAAGAGAGTTCGTCGTCATCTTAAGAAAACGAATGATTCTTGGCGAGTAGACGAGACGTATATTAAGGTCAAAAACATCCACACTAATTAATTATCTATAATTATATTATGTTAACAATTGAATTGATTATTATTGAATCACTACTTAACATGTAGAGCTTAATTTATCCCCCCTTTCTATTTATCATAAAAAATGAAAGTAACTCGTTACCTCCATTTTTTTACACACTCTCTATTCAACTACCGACAGTAAAATCTTCTCAAGCTCTTTTTTAGGTAGCGTACTTTCATTTATATAAACCTGGTATGAATTTCTCCCTTCCCTGGCTGGAACCACTAATTTCATTCCTCTTACATTCAACCCTTCATACTCTCCAAATATAATATCATATCCTTTTAATTTGTATGTTTTTATTTCTTTATAAAAGCGTGGTCCCTTTTCAGTTTCCTGATCAAACGGTTTATCCACATGATCTCTTTGTTCATCAAATACTCCAAATTGATACAGTCTAAACCCTAAATCTGCATCTGATTTTGTTGGTCCTTTTTTCACATTACTATCTTCGTATCTCATTGTAATAAGTGGTCTCGGTTTTCCTGTCGTCACATCTATCTGCCTTTGCTTCTTCCCATATTAAATGATGCCCTTTAGGAATATAACTAGGATGTTTTATTGGAAAACCAGCTATTTTTTCTGCTTGTTCAAATGTATATATGAAATGAGCAACTAATTTTTCTTCATACTTTTGTAATTCCACTATGACCTCGCTATCTCTCTTTTTCTCTTCTGGACTTAAGCGATCTGTTGATGTATATTGTTTTTCTCCATTCTTCATAACACTAACTTTTTTATAAAAATGATACGCTTCTTTTAATAAAGCAATATATTTTTCAAACTCTTCTTCTGTAAATAACTTCTTAGCAATTTCTACTCTCTCTATCGTTCCTTTATATCCATCCTCAGTCATTCCCATATCTCTTCTTGCTTCCTGGGGTGTACCAATGATCTTATCAATTAACGTTGTACCTGCAAAAGTCCCTGTCGGTATAAGAACAGCAACGGCTATGAACCCGATTAACAGCCTTTTCTTCATTGATTTTCTATCCTTCTTATTTCCTTGATAGTATGCATCAAAAGAGCTTTTTACCCTTGTTTGCAGATTACTAGATGGTTCCATTGCTTCGGCTTTCCTTTGCAATTCATCCCGTAAATGCTTTTCAAAATCCATTTGCTTCCTCCTCCTGTATAGCTGATACATTCTCCATTTCAATTCGTAAACGCTTCAATGCTGTATGTAATCGTGACTTTACTGTACCAACAGGTATATGAAGCAGCGCTGCAATTTCATCTAAGCTATATTCATGGAAATAACGCATAATGACGACTTCACGATGCTTATATGAAAGCTTTTGTACAAAGTCTGCTAACTCACTACGTGTTTCTTTATGTAAAATATCCTCGTCTACTATGTAAAACTGATCTTGCGCATACATTTTCTTCTTTTCGAAAATACGAAAGCGTCGCCATGACCTACGCCGCCAATCTTGTACTTGTTTCACAATTAATCCATGTAACCAAAAACGGAAAGAACGATTCACATCATAATTAGCTATTGACTTCCACATTTGAATATATACTTCATTCACAATATCCTCTACATCCTGCTTATCTACTACTAAAAAAACTACTGTTCTATAAATATCTTTACATGTAAATTCATAAATAATCCGAAAGGCTTGTTGATCTCCAGAGACCATTCTCTGCAGCCATTCCTTTAGTTCTATTTCATCCAATTCTCGTTCTCCTCTCATATTCTCTAAAAAGCTTTCACATTATATTCGCCCGTTTCTCGCAAAAGGTTCATTTTACATAAAAATTTATTTATTTCAATAATAAAAAGACAACTAATTTTAGCTGTCTCTTCATTGTTATACAGAAAAACCTAGCATAATGACTTATCTTCCAATCTCCAACTAAACCACCGCGCATGACCATCTGTTTCTCCAACTGTTTCATTATATTCTTTTCCATTTATAAAATAATCAAGATGAAGATATCTATCCCACATGTTGTTATAAAGGTGGAAAACATCACGTTTTGCGCCCATTTCTTTCACTGTATCTATTAATTTATGTTTAACACTCTCTGGTATTTGATTCGCCACATGTGTGTGGAAAATACAAATTACTGCATCCTCTGAAATTTGTTCCGCAATCTCGGAGAGAAGAGCTACTCCATCCCCTTCTACCAGTTTCACAGATTGTTCTTTTAAACAAGCTGCTGCTTGATCAAACATTTCAAGCCTTTCTGTATGCTCTGGCCAAATAAGTGAGCGTAACCATAAATAGTCCTCCTCATTATTTAGATCATTTATATGTAAATCAAGTCCGATTTTTTCTGTGACAGGAGGACTTTGTTTTAGGAAAAATGGCTGATTCTCTCCTTTTATTTCCGATTTCAAGTGAACGTTAGAGTCTTTATTTCCAAACACCTCTTCTGTTCCATATGAATAACTATATTGATCCCAAAGCAGCTGTAAACCAGCACTTGTCCCGATTTCAATTAACGCTAAAGGTTTATTAACTTTATGAAACATATAACAAAAACTCGGATATAAATACGCACATCGTCTTACTTCATTTGTTTGTACTAGCTTCGTTTTTAAAATAGTGATAATCTCTTCTCTATGAAGCTTACAAAAACTTTTAAAGTGTTGAAAAGCATGCTCCAAATTTTTTTCTGGAGCCCCAACAAGACTACCATAGTATTGTTTTAATGCATGACTATTCCCTTTCAATAATAAATAATGAACAGCACCAAGTAATAAATTTGGGGTTGGCTGACCAAGTTGTGCATGTGAGGCTAATGCAAGGAGTTCCTCATCATCTGAAATTTTTAATGATAAATGTTCGTATAAATCGCTCGATCCTTTACATTCTTTTGTAGAAAAATTTTTAAATAAATTGGAGATTTGTTCTGGCGTTAGCATTCATACTCCTCCTTTAAACTCAAGTTAAAATATTCAAAATAATCATAACACAATCACTTGAAATGGTATATTTTCACAAACATCCTGTTAATCTACTTAAAATCACAAATGAATATTATGCATATATCTCCACACCATTCGGATCTGTTTGTTTCCTTTGATAGAAAGAATTCAAATATACATGTTTCAATATCGTTTTATTATCACGAATCGTTTCAATACTTTTTATTTCTTTTTGAAATAGAAAAGAAAGGTCCTGTTCTAATCCAGTTTGTTTTGTTGACATGACAATTTTCTGCAACTCTTCTATGCTCTCGCTGTCATCTATTACATCAAGATGTGTTTGAAGCTCAATGCGAAATCCATATGGTGTTAAAATAAAAGTTCTCTTTTCTCCCACATCTACTTTCCAGTGTAGCTTTTCTGCTTGCTTACAAATTGTTTCGCACTCCTCTTTTGACACAAGAAAACCAATATGATCAAATGAAACCTTTTTTCCATAGCCAAATGTGATATTTATCTTGCCTTTTCTAGCCTCAATAATCCGAAAAAGTATCTGTTTATCACGAAAATCATCCCAAGTTACTGGCGGATCAAATTGTTGAAATTCTCCATTGTACTTTCCAATTCTTGTAGAAATACGGAAACCACAATTTTTATAAAAATTCTCCATCTCTTCTAAATGAGGCGTCCAAAAATGATAATGAAACAACATTTACATTTCTCCTCTGCATTATATATATTTAATATAATTGTATAAACATAGTGTTATAATCACCTCTATCCAAAGAGGGAATTATATAAAAAAACTCTTCATACTTTTGTAGGATAAATCTCATCAAAAACAATAAAAAGTTCATTCCCGTATACCTAGGAATGAACTCCCCATCTTAAAAATTGTACTTATCAATATTATCTTTTGTAAACACAACTCGTTCCGGCAGTACGATAATTCCATTTCCATCTGCTTCGTAGTCATAACCTTGAATAGAATTCGGCTCTACTTTTACTTTACCTATATTCGGAACTTCAAAGCTATCCCCAACCTTTAATTTTTTCCCTTTCACAACGATTTCATTTGCCACATAAGTTGCCAGTGCTCCTTGTTGTTTTACATCCCATAATCCAAATTGCTGAACCGTCCCCCGTTTGACATAATCACGCATTACATTAGGTGTTGAAAACCCAGTAACAACTACCTTTTTATCCATTTTTAAATTTTCAGCAGCTTGCGCCATTGCTGGAAGCGCCGTTGCATCCGGACAAATTACCGCATTGATATCTGGATATGTTTTTAAAATACTTTCTCCAACCGATAATGATTTTTGTGCGTTATTTTCTCCGTATTGCGTCGTTACAATTTCCCAGTTCGGATATTTTTCCTTTATAATTTCTTTTGCTTTTGTTACCCATTGGTTTTGATCTGTTACAGTCGGACTCGAATAGAAGAATGCTACTTTTCCTTTATCTCCAATTTGCGATGAAGTCATTTGAATTAATAGATTTGCAAGTTGCTCCGGCGTTCCTTGACTTATATAAAATGAACGATCTTTCGGATTCACATCAGAATCCCACGTTAATACTGTCATTCCCTTTTTCTTTGCTCTCTGTAATGATTGTGAAAGTCCATCAACCGATGTAGATGAAACCATTAACGCATCATAGTTTTGATTAATAAAATTATTTATATATTTCACTTGGCCTGATACACTTGCCTCTGATGGTCCATCATACTTCACTTGCACACCTAACTTATCGCCCATTTCTTTTGCCCCTTCACCACCTGATGTAAAGAAGCCAACCCCTGTTAATTTTGGAATGAATGCAAATTTCACATCATCTGCTTTTTTCTTATCTGCTGTTTTGCTGGAACATGCAATTAAGCCGATGATACAAACGCACATAATAATAATGATCCCCAGTTTTCTTTTCATGACATTTCCCCCTTATGCAATTCCCTTCTTTTCCACATAGTGAGTTGCTGTAATTTGAAATGCCTAATAATAACAGAGAGGATAAGTATGATACCAATAACAACATTTGACTGTTCGTTCGTTAAACCAGTCATTTGTAAACCGTACTGCATCATGCCAATAAATATACTTGCTAGTACTGTTCCGAGAATGCTCCCTTTTCCTCCAGTGATGAGTGTCCCGCCTAATACAACCGCCGTAATAACTGGCAGAATGGTCTCGCTTCCAATATCAGCTCGAGCTGATCCGAAATACGCGGTTAAAAAAGCTCCTCCTAATCCACCTCCTAACCCAGAAAGAATATATGCGAGAATGACTGCCTTTTTTGTGCGAATTCCAGAATATTTAGCAGCTTTTTCGTTCGTACCAGTCAGCATGACATAACGACCATACTTCGTTCGATGGAGTAAGATCGTAAATAGCACGGTCAAAAACAAAAGCAGCCATAATAAGTTAGGAATTCCTATAAAACTCCCATTTGCAAGTTGTACGTAGGAATCTGGTAAACCACTTATCCCTTCATATCCACTGGCATTTGATCCCCCCGAGATAACAAGAGCAATTCCTGCATATAAAAACATCGTTCCAAGTGTAACAACAAGAGGTTCTACATCTGTCGTTTTAATAATCAGCCCGTTGATACAACCTGCTAGACAACTAATAAATAAAGCAATAATCACAGCTAACATAACTGGAATTCCATTCATCCAGAGTACACCAATAAGGATTGAGGTAAGCCCCATGACTGATCCGACAGATACATCAATTCCACCTGTTACAATTACAAATGTCATTGGAATTGCGGCAATCGTAATAAAAACGAAGTCATTCATACTGAAAAGTAAATTACTAACATGAAAAAAATCACTGTTAAATAAACCAAAGAGAATAAACTCTATAATAAGTAATACAACAAGAATTCCTTCCCATCTTAAAAATCCACGTGTATACTTCATAAATTCATCCTTCTTTCTTCTAAGCGGTGCTTTTCTTGCCATTTTTTCAAAATACTATCTACTATGATAATGAGCAAAAGTAAAGAGCCAGAGATAGTACTATTCCAAAAAGCAGGTATTTTTAAAAAGACTAGTGAACTACTTATAACTTCTAAAAAAATAGCCCCTAGTGCTGCTCCAAATATAGAACCTGTTCCACCTTTTAGATGAATTCCACCTAGAACAGCGGCAGCAATTACTTGCAACTCAATTCCTGTACCAGTTTGATTTGGTACAAATCCGATATTCATAACAAATATGCATCCTGCAACCCCTGCGCTTATTCCCGAAATAATAAATGCATATATTTTCACCTTATCTACCGGTATTCCGATGAGACGTGCTCCATCCTCGTTATCTCCAGCAGCATAAAAATATCTTCCAAAAGGCGCTTTTGTTAAAAAGATATATAATAATAGTAAAATAGCTAGAACGATCGATACTGTAACAGGAAGACCTAGTATCATGATAGAAGACATTTGTTTATAAGAATTAGGAATATCTTCAATCCATTTGCCACCTGTATAGATTAACATCGTTCCTCTAATAACTCCTAACATTCCTAATGTCATAATAATTGCCGGTACACCAAACTTTGCAACCCCTATTCCATTTATCAAACCAACGATAGCCCCAAGCAAGATTGCAGCAATGATTGAAATGAGAATACTATTACCATTTGTCAAAAACATTCCACAAATTGCTGCGCTTAACCCCATAATAGATCCGACTGAAACATCGATATTTTTCGTAAATAATACGAACGATTGACCAATAGCTAGTATGACTAAAATAAGACTTGATTTCATCATTAAAGAAAGCGAGCTAAATTGAACAAAACTAGGATTTATCATTCCTACGAAGGCTATGTAAATAAGTAATAAAATGATAATAGAAGTTTCATGCATTTTAAATATATTTGGAAAGCGTTTCATTCCGTTACACCTTCCCTTCCCCCATATGCGAGACGTGTAACTTCATTTATACAAACTTCTCCTTTCTCTAAGTGAGAAACAACCTTCCCATTTCTCATCACATATACTCTGTTCGCCAATTGAATAATTTCTTCTACATCTGAAGAAATAAGTATAATTGCAAGTCCTGATTGTTTTAAACTTTGAATTACCTCATACACTTCTAACCTTGCTTTCGCATCAATCCCGCGCGTTGGTTCATCTAAAATAATTAATTTCGGGTTACAAGCAAGATATTTTGCTAATACAACTTTTTGCTGGTTTCCTCCCGATAAAGATGTCATTTTTTCATTTATATGGGCAGCAACGATCCGAAACTTATTCATATACGATTCCGTTAAAGCGCTTTCTTTTTTGTGGTTTAAGAAAAAATTGCTCATTCGCTGTAAAGAAGCTGCCGTTACATTCTCTTTAATAGACGCAATTGAAAAGATACCATTCCCCGCTCTATCTTCTGGAACATATACCATCCCTTTATCTAACCTTTCATTCGTTGAACATTTTGCAATTGACTCCCCTGCTAATGAAATTGTTCCAGACAGCATTGTTCTTAATCCACATAGTACTTCTGCTAATTCCGTTCTCCCCGCCCCAACCATACCAGCAATTCCTACAATCTCCCCAGCATGTACAGTTAGTGATATATCCTGAAATGCATAGCTCGACAAATTTGTTACCTCTAATATTTGTTGAGAAAGTTTCATAGTTTCTTTTGTGTCCACTTTCTTCTCCTCTTGCTTATAACCTTTTGGCAATAACCCCTCCATTAGCATGTCATATGTGTAGTCTGATACCTCACCTTGACTTACTATCATTCCATCACGTAAAATAGCGACCTTATTAGCAATCTCAAAAATTTCTGGGAAACGGTGTGTAATATAAATCATACCGATTCCTTTTTCCTTTAAATTTCTCAGCAGCACAAAAAGACTCTTTATTTCATGAGTTGTTAATGTCGATGTTGGCTCATCTAAAATAAGAATCTCGGCTTCTCTTATTAATCCCCTTAATATTTCTACTAATTGTTGCTGCGCAATAGATAATGAACTCCCTATTGCACTTAGCTCTATATTCCATCCCAAACTTTTTATCAAGTCTTTTACTTTTGTACGAAGTTCTTTTTTCTTTGCTTTTATGCCGATACATATATTTTCCTCAATTGTCATATGAGGAAAAATTAACGGTTCTTGTGGAATTAAATAAATACCATTTGCATGTGCTTCTGCTGGATTAGAAAAGCTTTGCACCATTCGTTTTACATATATCTCCCCAGTATCATAAGAGTATAGACCAGTTAATATTTTCATCAGTGTTGATTTCCCAGCGCCATTTCCTCCTACTAGAGCGTACACATCTCCGCGTTGTAATTCTAAAGTAACCTCTTTTAATACATGTTGGTCTGAAAATGATTTACTAATTTGTTTCACCTCTAATAAGGGCACGTTCTCCACATCTTGTCATCCTCCTTTATGTGGAACAATTTTTGAGAAAATGATTTTTTGTTCTACTTGTTTTGTAGCATTGTATATCTCTTTTTTCATATCTAGAACACATTTTTTCTTGAAATCCCTGCTTGCGTCTAGCGGTATAATCTCAAAATGAAATACATATGTTTAAGCATCGGTCAATTGTTGAAAGGGATGAAGGGGATGTCACAGCTAAACTTTGAAGAAAATTTGTTAACAAAAGTTGCTTGGTATTACTATAAAGATCACCTAACGCAGCAAGAGATCGCCTCCTTGCTTCACATTTCACGAAATAAAGTCGTTCGTTTATTAGATAAAGCACGCACCGAAGGCATTGTTACATTTCATGTAAAAGGCACCGGCTTACATTGTTTGAGTATTGAACGTGAACTCATTCGGACGTTTCATTTAAAAGACGCTTTCATTATCCCTACACCGGTGGAGAGTCCTACCTACTCTTTAGGAAAAGCTGCCGCACAGTATTTAGAAACTCATCTACAACAAGGAGATTTACTTGGGATTGGCTGGGGAGAAACAATATCAAAAATGCTAGAAAACATTCATTTTGAACCATCTATGCAACTTTCAATTGTTACCCTTACAGGCGGTGTAAATCACTATCTTCCTAGGAAACAAAATTATTTAAATCACATGCAAGGAGAACTGCATATCATTCCTACTCCATTTTTAGCATCTACCGATGAAATGGCGCAAAGTATCCTTTCGGAACCGTCCGTTAAAGATATGCTGCATGTCGCTTCGCTTGCTAATACAGCAGTAGTCGGTATTGGTGGTTTATCTCAAGATGCAACGATTTTAAAAGAAGATAAAATAACGCTTCGCGAAATGACCTATATACGTAGTCAAAATGGTGCCGGAGATATTCTCGGACAATTTTATAATGCATATGGAGAATTGCTTGAGCTCCCTCACCATGCTCGACTAATCGGTACACCTCTTTCCATTCTTCAAAAAATGAAACATGTAGTTGGTGTAGCTGGCGGCGAAGAAAAATTAGATGCCATTTATGGAGCTGTAAAAGGGAAATTCATTCATACATTAATTACCGATGAAGAAACCGCCCTCTCTCTATTAAGAAAGGAAGGTGAATCATAATGTATACCCTATTAGCTTACGATGCAGGTACTGGTAGTATCCGGGCTGTCCTTTTTGATTTAGAAGGAAATCAGCTTGCGGTGAGCCAAAAAGAATGGATTCATAAAGCGGACCCTCGTTATCCTGGTTCTATGAATTTCGATGTGGTAGAGAATTGGAAACTCGTTCAAGAATGTACAAAAGATGTACTTCAAAAAAGCAATACAAACCCTTCCTCTATTAAAGCGATTAGTGCCACAAGTATGCGGGAAGGTTTTGTTTTATACGATAAAGAGGGCCGTGAGATATGGGCATGCGCGAATGTTGATGGTCGTGCTTCTCATGAAGTAAGTGAGTTAAAACAAATCCGTCCCCTTCTTGAGGAGGATTTATACGCAAAATCAGGGCAAACCTTTTCTTTAGGTGCTTTGCCTAGATTGCTTTGGATTAAAAAGCATCAACCTGATATATACGATAAAATCCACTCCTTTACAATGTTGAACGATTGGATTCTTTATAAATTGAGTGGTGTACTGCAAATAGATCCTTCAAATGGATGTACATCTGGTATTTTTGATTTACAAAATAGAACTTGGAATAATTCGATTGCCGAGCAATGTGGTCTAGCTTTATCATTTTCTCCAACTGTAAATGAAGCCGGTACTGTCATTGGTAGTGTCACAAAACAAAGTGCAGAGTTAACAGGGTTACATACAGGGACATTGGTCGTTGCTGGTGGCGGTGATGCTCAGATGGCTTCACTCGGTTCGGGAGTCGTAAAGCCTGACCAAACCTTTATTTGCGGGGGAAGCTTTTGGCAACAAGAAGTAAATATAACAAATCCAAAAACGGATCCAAATGCTCGTATTCGTGTAAATTGCCACGTGATTCCAAAACTTTGGCAATATGAAACGATCGCGTTTTTCCCAGGTCTCGTTATGCGATGGTTTCGAGATGCCTTTTGTCAGGAAGAAAAACGACTTGCAGATGAACTTGGTGTGGATGCTTATGAATTATTAGAGGAACAAGCAAAGCATGTACCGATCGGATCATACGGTATTATGCCGATTTTTTCAAATGTTATGAATTATATATCTTGGCGTCATGCTGCCCCTTCCTTTATTAATTTAAGCCTAGATGCTGATAAATGCGGGAAGAAAGAATTGTTCCGTGCAATTGAAGAAAATGCTGCATTTGTAACACTTG
The DNA here is from genome assembly GCF_050768835.1 of Bacillus pfraonensis. Taxonomy (NCBI): domain Bacteria; kingdom Bacillati; phylum Bacillota; class Bacilli; order Caryophanales; family Bacillaceae; genus Bacillus; species Bacillus pfraonensis. The sequence goes on from NZ_JAHCDO010000022.1 coordinate 28,168, forward strand.
GTAATTTAAAGTTAATACAATCATTAACCGGAAAATTCCCTTCTGAAGTGATATTTGCGGGCGGCGCTGCAAAAGGAAAACTATGGCCGCAAATCGTTGCGGATGTTCTTGGAATTCCTGTCAAAGTACCAGTTGTCAAAGAAGCAGCTGCTTTAGGAACAGCAATTGCAGCAGGAATTGGCGCCGGAATATACGACTCTATGGAAACAATCGCTCAAGAATTTGTAAAGTGGGAAAGCACATATGAACCGAATGCTGAACATCACAAGCTATATCAACAATTCTATCAAACATGGAAATCTGTTTATGAAAAACAACTCCCATTAGCAGATGAAGAACTAACATCACATATGTGGATCGCACCAGGTGCATTGTAATCCATTACATAAAGGAGTGAACAATATGCTTAAAGTGAATGAAGAGGATTTCTCCTATCGCTTTGGTAACCATGGCCCTAAATATTTATTGAAAGGCCCTAACATTGACCTTGGGATTGTAGTCATTCAGCCTGGGCAAGAATTTCAAAATCATTATCATACAACTTGTGAAGAGATTTTTTATGCCCTTGAAGGCGAAATTGATTTCTATATTGATAACGAAAGAGTTCCAGTAAAACAGGGTGACGTCTTACAAGTTCGTCCTCACGAATCTCACTATCTCATTAACCACTCAAATCAAATCTTTAAAGCTGTTTTTATTAAATCACCACATTTACAAGAAAAAGATACGGTGCAAACCGAAAATCCAAAATTAACGAAGGAGTGACTTATAATGACTTGGGGATTTCAAAATCGATTAAACACAATTCTACCTGATGGAAAAGCTGTTATGTTGGCAATTGATCACGGTTACTTTTTAGGGCCGATTCATGGATTAGAGCAACCATTAGAAACAGTGAAACATTTACTTTCCTATACAGATTCTCTCTTTTTAACAAGGGGCGTACTCAATTCCTGTATTCCTGAAGACTGCAAAACACCGATGGTAATGCGTGTTTCAGGTGGAGCAACTGTAGTCGGTAAAGATTTAGCAAACGAGACCATTGTTACCCCAATCAAAGAAGCGTTGCGGCAAAATGTAGTCGGAGTCGGCGTATCTGTTTTTGTCGGTTCGGAATACGAAACACAAACCGTTACGAATTTAGCTAATGTTGTTTCTGAAGCTCATGATTACGGTTTACCTGTCCTTGGTATTACAGCCGTAGCAAAAGAACTACAAAAACGAGAAGCTCGCTTCCTAGCACTCGCATCACGTGTATGTGTTGAAATGGGTGCTGACATTGTTAAAACATATTACTGTGAAGGATTTGAAAAAATCACAAGTACTTGCCCTGCTCCAGTCGTCATCGCAGGAGGGCCAAAATTAGATTCGATTGAAGATGCATTAACCATTACGTATCAAGCATTGCAAGAAGGTGCAATTGGGGTTGATATGGGACGTAATATTTGGCAGTCTGAACATCCAGCTGCGATGATTCAAGCGATTCATGGCATCGTCAAAAATGGCTTGAATGTGAAAGAAGGACTAGAATTATATGACGAGATGAAAAATTGAATCAGATGATTAAATAATGTATTTTCACTTTAAAAAAGAACCCTCTTTATAAGAGGATTCTTTTTTAATGATTAAATCTAAGTATCACTTCTGAAAAATATGTTTTATTTTTTCACCTGGAACATTACTCCCCCCTCTTCCTTTCACATCTTCAATCATCATTGTAACAATCATATTCGGTGCATTTGCATCGAAAGCTGCAAACCATCCGAGTTCCTTTCCATCTGCTTCTTTTGATTCTTTTAGTTCTGCTGTACCTGTTTTACCAGCAAGAGTCATGTCATCAATCTTGGCAATTCTCCCGGCACCATCGGAATCATTAATTACTTTTATTAACGCACTTTTTAATATTCTTTGACTTTCTTTAGAAATCACATTCTCTTTCCAATTCTTCACTTCTTTTTGTATCAGGTGTGGAGATGGAATATTCCCTTCATTTACAATCGGTGCATATGTTAAAGCTAAATGAAGAGGTGTCATTAATACTTGTCCTTGACCGTATCCTGTATCTGCCAGTTGAATATCGTTTTTAATCCCATCTTTTGCAATGATTGAAATTGGAAATTCGTATTCGATTGGCAACTTTTCATGAAACCCGAACTTCTTAAGCATACTTACATACTGATCTTTTCCTATTTTTAAAGCTTGCTTTGCAAAATAAATATTGTCAGAGTACTTCATTGCCTTATCGAAATCAATTGGACTAGCATCTTTTACACGTGTTACATAATAATTCCCCCATGATGAATCTTTTGTCCACTTTAACCCTTCAATTTTAAACTCTTCCGTTGGATTTATAACGTTTGCTTCCAAACCGATTGCCCCTGTAATTGTTTTAAATACAGATCCTGGTACAACTGCCTGTGTGAAACGGTTTATCATTGGATTTTTCAAATCATTATTCCATGCTTCACGTTGTGCTTTTGATGCTCCTCTAACTATTATATTGGGATTATAAGCAGGACTACTTACAAGTGCAATGGTTTCACCCGTTTTTGGATTAATCGCTGCACTAGATCCTGCTTCATTTTTCATTTCATTATAGATTTTTTCTTGAATGGAGGCATCGATTGTTAATGTAACATTCTCTCCATCTCTTGCTTCTTTTTTTGCTAAGTTTCTAATCTCTTTTCCGTTCTCATCTTCCATAAATACGCGTCCACCCTTTTCACCGCGCAATTTATTTTCTAACACTTTCTCTAACCCTGTCTTACCTACTAAATCATCCGTTTGATATCCTTGTTTCTGAAGCGATTTTAACTCCTCTGCATTTACTTTTCCTATATATCCCGTTAAGTGTGCTGCCGCTTCTCCTAATGGATATGTACGAACTTTTACCGGACGAGACGAAACACCTTCCAGCGAAATATAATCACTTTGTGTTCGTCCTTCTGGTAAAATACCAATTGGTACATAGGAATCTGGTTTAATCCATTTTGCTGTAAGTTTCTGGTCAACTTCTTCGACAGACATATTAAGTAATTGCGCTATTGTTTCTTTCGTTTGTGTTGCAGTATCTCCTAATTTTTCTGGAATAATTCCAACCTCAGTTGCCTTTCCATTCATTACAAGTCCTTTTCCATTTCGATCATATATTTCACCGCGTTTTCCTTGCTCTGTCTGCAGACGGACTTTATAATTTTTTTTCATCCCTGGAATGATAAAGTCTGGGGTCCAATTTATTTTCCAAGATTTCTTATCTCCATCTTTTTCTTGCACAAGTTTTGCTTCATGTGAGAAAGAGATTTCTCCTCCTGCTGTATCCATACTTACAGTAAATAAAATGACCTTATTTTCCGTTTTATCTTTAATTACTTCCTTTCTTTTAACTTTTAAATTCTCAACTCCAATACCTTCGTAAATTTTTTCATTTTTCTCTGTAAATTCTTTTTTTGAAATGGATTCCTTTGCATGTTCTGACAATTGATCATACATATCTGCAAATTTTTTGTCATTCCATAATTTGATATATGTTTCAAATGCTTGTTCTGAAGTTTCGCCTTTATTGCATCCTACCAATATAAATGTGAAACAAAAGAAAAGTAGTATCCATATTTTTTTCAATTTAAACTTCTCCTTTAAATAAATCAAAATAGCTTAAATAATTCTTGTCATTCGTTTTACATTAGTAACTTGCTATAAATAGTGTACATCCGCTCGTTTTCTACTGATTCATGTGATCCTGAGATTTAATAATGTTCTATGTCTTGGTAAAAATCATGTGGAATAATAACTGTATTAGCTACTATTCCACAAAATTGCTTCCATTCTTTTATTCAAAAAGCCTCTTATATAGCCCATAATAACCGGGTTTTTACGGGCATTTGATCCTCACCTAACTTCTTTACTTTCGCCGAATTTTGAGGTGAGAGTCTTACTGCCTGCAAACAAGATATCTTGGAACCTAGTAATCATTGCCCTCCCTATAGAGAGTTAAATTTCACTGTTATTGATTAGAATTCGCTATATTAGTAGCTTCACCATTCATACGTTGTTTTTTCAAGTCAAAGTATATATCTAATATATCCTTTCCAATTAATGAATTAATACCACTTTTATCATTGTGAACCCAAGGGACTACTACAGAAAATGCTATTTCAGGATTATCGTATGGAGCATATCCAACTAATGTTAAATTGTAACACTCAATACGTTCTCCCTTCTCGTTCCTTCCAATTTTACTTTCTCCTCCATATACTGTCTGCGCTGTTCCTGTTTTCCCAGCTGGTTTATACGGAGCGTTTCGGAAATATTTAACACCGGTTCCATCGCCTTCTTGAAATACCCATCTAAACCCTTCTTTTACTCGATCAATATATTCCGATTTCACATCCACTCGATTTAACACAACAGGTTCCATAGATTGCACAACTTTCCCAATTTCTTCTTTTTTACTTGTTTGTTCTCGAATCTCTTGGACAATTTGAGGCTGCATTCGGTATCCATCATTTGCAATGGTTGAAATATATTGTGCCAATTGTAGTGGTGTATACGTATCATACTGTCCAATAGAAAAATCTAATAAAAAACCAGGTTGACTATCTTTCTGCCTTGTTTGTCCAGTTATTTCATTCGGTAAATTAATTCCTGTTGGGACGCCTAAACCAAATTGTTTAAAATAATAACGCATTGTGTCAAATGCTGCTTGTTTAATATCCAATGAACTATTTGGTACATAATTCACTCCAGCTATTTGTAACGCGGTATGAAACATGTATACATTTGATGATACTTGTAAAGCCCTTAAATCATTAATATTTCCAAATCCGGATACATTCCATGATTTTTTAACTCTCGTACCTTTAAACTTCATAGGTGTGTCATAAAATTGAGTCCCTGGTTGTATAGCTCCGGTTTCGTATCCAGTTAATAAAGTAGCCCCTTTTACAGCTGATCCTAACTCATAAGAAGTTACCATGTTGCCTAATGCAAAATCTTCTACTTCTGCTTTCCCATCTTTTTCTACCAATCTCTTACCAGCCATAGATAATAGTTGTCCGGTTTTCGGATCCATCATGACAACAAAAGCACGATCCATTAATGGTTCAGAACTCTTAAAAGCTTTTAAATTTTTTTCTATACTTTCTTCTACTTTTTTTTGTAACTCCATATCAATTGTTAAAGTTAAATTGTTACCACTTTTTCCTTTAGAGACTGTTTCCGTTTGAATAACATTTCCTGCTTTATCAATATTATTTTTAACTTCTTTTTTTGTTCCATGTAATACATCTTCATATCGTTGTTCAATATAACTTTTCCCTACGCGATCGTTCCGATTATATCCGCGGACCAAATAAGAATCTAAATGTTCTTTTGGCAATCCTTCTTCAGCACTTGTTATATTACCTAATACCGAACGAAATAAATCACCATTTACATAGTTTCGTTCCCAATCAACTGTCGCATCTATCCCTGGAAATTTTGCTAAATTTTCACTTATCCTCGTATACTCTTGCTCTGTCACATCTTTTTTAATAATTTGTGGTGTCATTTGATAACCAGAACTCATTTTACTTTTAATAACTAATACTTTTAACTCTTGTGGCGTGAGCTCTGTTAATTCTTCTTCTGTAATGCGCTTTCGTCTTAACTCTTCGATTCTCTTGTCTAACTCCTTCCCTTCTACACCCCTTTCTCTAAATTTTTCCTCGTCTTGCTTCGTGATTTTTGCTTCGGCACGCTTCTTATTTAATTGCATCCAAAAATCTTTTTTATCTACTTCAGTTAATTTATTTATTTCTTCTTCTGATATTTCAATTATATTCGCAATATCTTTAGCTGTTTTTAAAATGTCTTCAGAGCTTACTCCCTTCAATCTTGTATACGTAATCGTACGAAGCGCTCTATTATCAACAACCGGTTTCCCTTCTCGATCATAAATTTTCCCACGTGGAACTGGAATACTCGTTGTTGCGTTTTCATTTTTTTTCACTTGATTTTTATAAGTCTCTCCGTCAACAATTTGTACTTTTCCTAGCTGAAAAATGATAGCCGAAAACAGTATAAATACGCAAAAAAATAGGATGTTTAACCGGATAGATATCGATGTCTTCTGCTTCTTTCCTGTCTGCTTTTTCATATATCCTCCATACTTTATTTTAATGAATTTCGTTCAGATTACAGTTTTATATGCAAATTTGCTCATACGTTATCCACTCTTTATACAAAAAAACTAAAAGGTAGGGCTTCACTCAATTAATGAAATAAAGGTGGAATCGTTCCTCTATTTACATAAAGTGAAACTTCCATCAGTGGGGTCTTTCTTCATCTCTCACTGATGGTTAGCCCTCACCTATCTTCCTCATTTTTCTCTGACTCTTAAAGCGGGGGCTTACTACCCGTTAATGCGCGACAAAGAATAAGAGAAACTGCATTCAATCAGAAGCAGTTTCCCTTATTCTTTTATTAATATATCTAAAACAAAAATTAGAATGTTCCTCTATATTACGTGGCCGTCATACCATATTAATTTTCATTATTTTTTAACAAGTTCAATGTATGAATAAATAAACGATTATCTCCGGGATCTCCATGTCCTGGTACAATCATATTTATATTATTGTATTTCTTTTCTACTTTTTTAATTGCCTTTGACCAATTAGATACATATGAACCTGGAGTCTGTACAATCTCTTGTGTATCTAATGATTTTATTAAACATCCTCCAAATAGGATTTTATACTTTGGTAACCACACTGTAATGTTATCTTGTGTATGCCCTTTTCCTGGATAAAATGTTTCCACGTTTATATCACCAAATCGCATATTATCGCGTTTCTTCAAGTCACCAAGAGGTCTATCAAAACCTTGTTTCTCTGCTAAATCAGCAGTTAAAGCCGTACTGTGTACCTTGACACCTTTTTTAATCAGCGTTTTAATTCCTCCTATACGATCGTCATGAGCATGAGTCACAATTGCTTCTGTGACCTCTTTTGTAGGAAATTGTTTTTTTAGTATTTGAAGCAGTTGATCTGTAAGAGCATCATTCCAAGGTGTATCAATCAGTACCAATCCTTTAGATGTTTCAAGAATTAAACCATTTGCAGGAATACGTGCTTCATTTACCACTCCAATACTCGTATGCATCCATACCTTTGGATGCAACTGTGAAATAGATACATCTTTCTCTTGATCTTTATTTTTTATTTGCTCTACTTTTTCAGCAGCCTGTACTGGAAATATCGAACTAACAAATTGGCTAAACCCCAATATACTTGTACATAAACCTACTTTTAATATCATTTTCTTTTTCACTATCATTGCTCCTTTCTTAGCAGCTTCTTTCTCTAAAAGTGCTATTACACTTAATAGACAATCCACATGATAAATTTGTTCCCACATTTACAAAAAAAATAATAAATTTTAATATAGAATAGAATCTGGGTAAGGGAGGATTTTATGTTACATAAAAAATCGAAGAGGTGGATAATTTTAGCGATTTTTTTCATTTTAGGAGTTGTTTTGACGTTTTTATTCACAACAAGGTTTATTTCGTTTACTATCACAACTTCTGCAGCTGAAAGAGGAAAAATTATTGACCAAAATGGAGTCATACTAGCCACAAATAAAAAAATAAAGTCTTCGTATTACGTCTATAATAATGGTTGTCCAACCAATCAAGAAGTGGCGAAGATATCAAGTTTTCTAAATCAGTTTTCATCCAAGTTTAACCGTAAAATTTCAGTAGATGACATACATTCACAATTACAAAAATCTTGTAAACATCATGATAAAAATAAAATACAATTACATACAAACTTAAATGATAAAGAGGCCGCATTTATAAACGAAAATAATTCCCAAAATGTAATAGTAAAAAATGAAGTGGTACGTGTTTATCCACATCATGAAATTGCTTCACAAGTAATTGGGTATGTTGACTATGAAAAAAACAATTCGGATTCTAATTATGTTCCTGTTGGGAAAAACGGAATTGAACTTCAATATGAAAATGATTTAAAAGGGAAACCAGGAAAAACTCTCACTTTTAAATTGAAAAATAAAAAGTTCTTATGGAACATACAAAGTCCTCAAAAAGGAAAAGATATTCAGCTAGCACTAGACTATAAACTTCAGCAAAAAACAGAAGAAGCACTAAGATCCCAAATTCAGAAAACCCCTGATGCTACTGCTGGTTATGCTGTCGTGATAGATGTTAAAACAGGAAAAATATTAACTATGGCTAACTCGCCAGTTTTTGATCCAAATATGTTCAATACACCTTTATCATCGTCTGAAAAAGAAAATGTCAAATTACTTGCTCAAAATAAAACAATCCAAAAATTAAAGTATGGTGATTCCTATGTAAATATGGCATCAACTATAAAACCGCTTACTATATTAATTGGGTTAAACGAAAAGCTTTTTCAGCCTGAAGATACATATTTAGATAAAGGGCGTTTTCAGTATAATAATCAAAATAACATCACCAATGCTGCTGGAACTCCAACTGGTGAAATTACACCGAGTCAAGCTATCATTAATTCATCAAATACATTTATGACAGCAAAAGTAGCAATTCCATTATTCAATAAAAATAATGGGAATTTAGAAAAAGTAGCAACCTTGTGGACAAACTATTTAAAACAATTCGGCCTTCGCTCCAAAACAGGGATTGATTTACCCTTTGAAGAAGAAGGACAATATAAGTTGCATGTATCTAGTAAGTTTGAGAGTGGAATTTCTGCTTTATTGAATGCTTCTTGGGGCGCAAATGAAGTGCACACTCCTCTCCAACTTGCTCAATATGCAGCTGCTCTTGCAAACAAAGGAGACAAATACAAACCTCAAATGGTGCATGCAATTACGGAAAACGATGATAAAAGAACAAAAGAATTTAAACCCATTTTAGAAAGTTCTAATCATTATCCTTCAAGTTCTTGGGATGTCTTACAAAGTGGAATGAGTCAAAATATACAAGAAATTAAAAACTTGCCCTTTGACGTTGCTGGTAAAACTGGAATTACAGGTTCGCCAAACGAACAAGAAAAAGTTATCAATCATTCTCTATTTATTTCATATGCTCCTACTCAAAATCCGCATATTGCTATTTCTGTTATTATTCCTGGTGGTAATTCTGAAACAAATAGTGCAGCCCTTGTTGCAGCGGAAATTTTAAAGGCTTGGGATACTCTCCAAAAAGAGAATAAAAAATAAAGAGAAAGGTTCAATAAAGTGAACCTTTCTCTTTTACCATATAGAATCTATACTCTTTATTTTCCACATGCCATCATTTTGTTTCTCAAAAATGAAAGAATACTGAATATCTATTGAAACATGATCTTCTTTTACATAGCCAGTATAACCATTCATTGTAGTTATTTTTATATATCCATCATTCTTCACCTTCTCCGGAATCCATGCTTTTACAGTTTCGTTAGATACCCGATATAAAACACGTGAATCAGGTTTGGGTTGAGTTAAAATTTTTGTTTCTTCACCAACAACAGTAGCATATAAAAAGCGTTCCTGCTTCTTTTGGTTACTTTCTGCCAATCCACTAGGTATTTTATATACTGTTTTCGTATCATTCACAAATTCTCCTCCCATTGCAAGAGCTACTTGTAAATCATGAAAAATACTATCATCAAACTTCCATTCATTTTCACTATACTGTTTTCCCTTAAAAACAAATTCTTCATCCAGTACTCTATATAAATCGTTCTTATTTTTTAAGCTCGTGTTTTGATTTAATTCATCCATAAATTGTTTTAATGATTGATCTTGATTAGATTCATCTTTCATCTTCACTTCAATTTGAGTGCTACTTTGCACTGGTGGTTCATTTTTGCCCGGCCAGAATTGTTGAAAGTTAAACAGCACAGCCGTAAAAACTAGAACAACCGCAGCAGTGAATACCTTTATACGAAATGGCCGTCTAATTTTCGGACCATCTTCCTTCCTATTTTGGTATATAGATTTTTTTATTTTATAAATAAATTCCTCTTCGTCTTGAGGCTGTTTCACTGGCCCACTTTTTAATTCTTTATACCAATCCGGCTTTCTATCATTGTTCATAATTCATCCTCCGATAATATTTTTGAAACTCGTGCACGAGCGCGATGTAGCCTAGATTTCACAGTTCCAATAGACACGCCTAATGTTTCAGCAATTTCATCATAAGATAATTCATATTTTGCATCTAGTATTAATACTTCACGATGTTTTTGTGGCAATTTTAATACAATGTCCCAAACTTCATTCATAGTTTCTTTTTCTAAAAATTGTTTTTCTGCTGACGGATATTCCTTATCATTTCGAAAGAAACTTACTAAAGAAATCCGCTTAAAATAGGAGGACTTCAAATAATTTAAAGCTGTATTCCTTGTAATTTTTAATAACCACGTTTTAACAGACGACTCATTTCGAAATGAATTCCATTTTTTAAATACTTTTATAAACACCTCTTGCGTTATATCATCTGATAAATGGGTATCTTTTGTAATAATAAATGAATAATTCCATACATCTTGCCAATGTTCTCTTATAACATAATCAATTTCATCATGGTTGCAATTTTCAATAACCTTATGTTCCATCTCAACACCTCAAGCTTATTTGCATAAGCATAAACACCTTTCCTCATGTTTTATAATTGACTCCTTTATATAGACAAGATAAAAGTTGCTTTTGTTCCATTTTCTATTAAAAATCATACTGAAGAGTTCTGTCATTAAAATTCCAAGATACTTGTATGCAATCTTATAACATTTGACATACGAATTGTTTCTCTTTTTCAAGTGCTTACATATCCAATTTCTTGTATAGAATCTACCATTGCCATGCAACAGGTTGTATCATTTAGAAATATGTACATTCACCCTATATGTGGATAGAATTATCATTTCATGTCTATTTTGCTTAACGTAACTTTTTAAAAATACTGGTGATACTTATAATCACCAGCAAAATAAAATTGAGTCTCCAAAGGTCTTTTTCTCATGTTGTTTACATGTTTAATATTATTTGTGTTTCTTTAAACATTTACACGTACCAATAAAGTGAAACTTTAATCAGCGGGGGTTTTCTTCATCCCCCACTGATTATTAGCCTTCACGAATCGGGCTTTTACGGGCAGTTGCTCCCCACCTATTCTTCCCCGTTTCTCTCTGAACCTTGAGGTGGGGGTCTTACTGCCCGTTAATGCGGAATAAAATAAAAAAGTACACCACTACATATCGTGTGATGTACTCTTTTCATATATTATAGATAAGACATTAATATAAAAAAACTTTATAACACTTCCATGTCTTTTATTTCACAACATTCATTTCCTTTTTTGATTAAGACTGCTGATACGCAGATTTCGATGACTTCACATAATAAACCGCATGCTCTACTTGAATAATATGATCCGGCTTCGGCTTCCCGCGGCTTGCTCTATGTCCTGCTAAGTGCTCTTCACTTGTTTCCCAGTTTTTCCATGCTTCTTCTGATTCCCAGCGAATCATTACAACAACTTCTTCGTCCCCTCTTCTCACCTTTTTAACAAGAACGCTTAAATCGATAAATCCTTCAAATTTTTCAATGATTCCTTCTCCAGTAAAATGTTGAACAACAAGATCCGAAGTACCTTCTTTTACTGTAAATGTTTTTGTTTCGATAAACATAGATCCCACTCCCTTTGTATGTAAATATTTCTAGTATTCTTTTATTATAATTGATTATGATAATTATTTTCAATTAAAATATTTAAGCGGATTTTTTTTGAATCGATTCATCGAGAAATTTGAAGTATGGAAGCATGATTCCAGCGAAAGACGTCACACATATAATTGATCCTATACAAATATACAGCGCCCTTACTCCCCATAGCTCACTCAATACTCCTCCAATTAAAACACCTAGTGGCATCGCACCTCTTATTAAAAATAATCGTACTGAAAAGACTTTTCCCATCATATCATTTGGCACTGTTTGCTGGCATATGGTCGTGTTATAAACATTAAAAAACGCCATACATACGCCCGCTACAACTTCGATAATGACCGCTAAAATGACGCTTTGATTGAGCCCTAAAGAAATATAAGTTGCACCCCCTATTAATAATGCCCCAAGCATAAGGTAACGTCGACTATCATGCTTTACTTTTCCTACTAGCATAGAGCCAATCACATACCCAAGAGGAAAACCTGCCAAAAAATAGCCATACGCCGCGTAACTTGCCGATAGTTCATCTATTATATACGGTAAATTAGTAACCATCGCTACTCCCACTCCAAATTGAACAAATGTGAGAAAAACACCTAACCAAACGATAATCCGCTGTTTGAAATAGTATGTGAACCCTTCAATAGATTGTTTGAACCAACTTTTACGAACTTCTTGAGTCACTCTATGCTCCTGTATAAATAGCAGTAAAGTACCGCTTATAAATAGAAATAAGCAGACGAAAAATAAAGTTAGCTTTACTCCTATAAACTCAACAACAACTCCCCCTAATACAGGGGCTAAACACATCATAAGACGAACCATACCATCTAGATAAGCATTCGCTGTTTGCAATTCTTCTTTAGATACAATTGTCGGTGTAATCGCTTGATTGGCTGGTACATAAAGTGGTGTGATAAGTCCGACTATGATTTGTACAACAAAAACATGCCACGTCTCTACACTTCCAGTACTCATCATCAATAAAGGCAGTAAAAAAGCTAGTCCACGTGTCCACTGAGATACAATCATAATCCATTTCCGGCTCCACTTATCAATGAATGGACCTATGACAAGTTGTAAAAGAAGCGACGGGATAAAGTAAAGGAGCCACATACTCCCTAAAGCCATTTTCGAGCCCGTTAATTGATAAATCAGAATAGAATTACATAACGTACCAAATGCACCGCCTAATTCAGAAATCGCACTACCAATCCACATAAAGAAAAACGATCGATTTTTTAAAATACTTTTCTCCATTTCGCACCAACTTTTCTTTTTATTTCTCCTCCTATTGTGCGTATTCTGGAAAGGTAAAATATTTTTACCTTTTGATGTAAATTAACGATTTAAATAGATTTCCAACTCTTTTGCTATAGCCTCTACTGCTTTCTTTTTCAACACATACTTTGCATCTTGAATTTCAACTAACTTCGCTGATCTTAAAATTTTCAAATGATGATGAATGGTTGATTTTCCAAGATTTAATTGTTCCGTTATCTCCTGCAATGTACGATCTTTTTCAAACAATAATTTTACGATGCGCAATCTTGCTTCATCTCCAAGTGCCTTATGTTTATGAACTAAAAAATAACTTGGCTCATATGGATCTTCTGGATGTATGCTTTCATTAGCGATTGGATAATGAAATATTTTTGTATCCTCTATATCCGCTTCAATGTTCCAAGGCCGATACGTATATTGCGGGATCAGCAAAACATGATGTACACTTGGCTCTGGAAAATATGTAACACCACCTGTTGCCCATTCAACAAACTCTTCTGGCTGCATCTTTTCACTCATTTCACGTTTCATGTCATGGTCTTGTTTTAGTATGCGTGATAACTTTTCTGCTTCAGGTTCAATAACAGCTTCATACCAGCCTGTCATAACGGCGATGAGGTGATCTTTAAGTAACTGTATATTCACTTCACAAATAAAATTGATGTAAGCAGGGAAAAATGGATTGCTACTTGTAATTTCTTGTAATGCTTGCACTGCTTCCCTCTCGCCATTTGCTGCATTCTTTCTCTTTTCTTCATATTTATAGCCGACAAATGGAATGCATATATACTTTAATCCAGATTCTGACAACGAATTGATATACTGAGTAAACTCATATAAATCCTGAAAATCTTCTTGATATAGTAGTTGTAGCAACGCTTTCCATGTATTATGTTTCTCTACGAAATGTAAATGCTCTTGCAATTCTACCGATACGGATTGTCTCATCTCTTCCCATTCACTTCGAGATTTTTCTAACGTATCAATCAGCCTCGTATTCGTAATCGCTGCAATTCCAAGAGCGCATTCGAAAAGTATCGAATACTTGACTTGAACGTCATATGTTTCTCTTTTTCTACTTGTTACATGTAAAACTTCCATTGTATCCCTCCTCATTTTGTTATGTATTAAATTCTATAAACACCGAATTTTACCTTCTATAATTTCGGAACATTAAAAATAAACCGACAAAATAAAATTACATTATCAATTTATGGATATAATTCATGTTATAATATTTTAAAAGTTTCGGAGGGGAACAGGATGAAAGGAACTAAAAAGGAGATACAAGCAAACGACAAAGTGATTCGTTATACACATATAGAAATGGGTTTCAAAACGATTTGCTTTATGTTTTCAGGTTCAGGTTACAATTACGATAAACCATTGTTTTATTATTCGACGATATTAATGCTCCAAAACAAAATCGATGTTGTCCATATTCATTACTCCTACGATAAACAAATGATGGAAAAACCGATTGATGAAATAACAACAATAATGATGGATGATATTCATCCTGTGATTGTAGATGTTTTAAACAATGGGCAATACAACGATTCGATTTTTTTAGGAAAATCACTCGGAACAATTCCAATTGCGAATCACTTAATGAAGAGAGAGGAATTCTTAAAGTCAAAAATAATTTTATTCACCCCTCTCATACATTTCGATTCGATTTTTGACTCAATCTTGAATAGTCATCATGAAGGGCTTTTCGTTATCGGGGATAAAGACCATTATTACAATGCAAATAAAATTGATCAATTAAATAAATCAAGTGTAACAATTCATGTTATCCCAAATGCAAACCACTCCATGAATGTTGGAGAATTTGAAACAGCCCATTCAATTTCAGCTATTTCAAGAGTGATGGAAAAACTCCAACAAACTGTTAGGAATTACTAAAATACATATAAAAAAGGATAGTAATTGTGTCATAGCCATCCAGTAAAAAAATAAACTACCTGCCCAAATTCAGCATAGGGAACAGGTAGTTTATTTTTTTACTTCGATCTACGAAGCTATAATGAAGCGAACTAAAAGTATTACGTTGATTATTGAGAAGGTTAGCTCGTTCATAAAAATAAAAAAGGTATAAATCATACGACACAAAACGTGTAGGGAATTTAAAGATTTGCATACGAAATAAACCATAATGGATTACTGCACAAACAAAAAAAGCCGCATTTGCGACTCATGAACTTATAGAACTAACGCATGCGTTAGTTGAATTACTTACCGTTTAATCGCAGCAACAATTAGCGATGGAAAACCAAGTTTATCTCCTTGATTTCTAGAATCATACCTTTTTGAACGGAAAATAACACCATCGTTCGCATCCCATTCGTTGTAATAAAATTGCCCATTTTCATCACAATATTCAAGTAAAACCACTTCAAATCCAGCAGTTTCAAACATTTTAGTTAATGTTTTATAATTATGAACTATTTTATGGCTTGCAGCTGGATGGTCTTTAGGTCCAGGTCCGCCTACTTTAACTATATTTTGGTAGGTTTCATCTGGGAAAAATGCATCAGGGACACCACAACGAATATAACCTGATGGTTTTAAAAATTCATAACAAATTTTAGCTGCTTTTACACCTTCTTCAAAAGTAAGATGTTCCCATACATGCTCAGCTAAAATAGCTGAAATAGAATTATATTCAAATCTTTCTTCCCATGTAGTTTCAACTAATAAGTTAAGTTCATCTTCTTGAGTTTGAATCCAACCTGGATTATTGTTAAATGCTCCAGCTCCAACTACTACTTTAATTTCGTTTTGTTTTATTACCATCACTTTCACCTCATAAGAACTTTAATTCATTCTCTTTCATATAAAAAACGGCGTTATGAAATCCTCTATTCAACCTAACACGATTTTTTAGCATTCTGTTTTCCCCTTAAACTTTCGATTTACAAGAACACTTTTACTAAAAAATGAATGTTACTAAAAATCTCGTCTTACATGTATTTCAAAATCTTAGACATATAATAGCTATCAACTAAGTTTCCATCAATAATACAAGAAGCTCTTTTTATTCCCTCAACCTCATAACCTAATTTCTTATATAAAGAAATTGCTGATGTATTATTTATCCTTACCGTCAACTCTAATCGAATTACACCAATCGTTTTTGCCCAATTTTCAAGTTCTTTAAATAATTGGGTTCCAATGCCTTTGCCGCTATTTTCATGTGTGACACCTGCAACAATATAAACACTATGTCTGATTCTTTTAGGTTTACTACCAATTGCCATCAAATATCCTACTAATTTATTTTCAATCTCAGCAACAAAAATTGCTGAATTAGGAGATTGATTTATTTTTTTGATCATATTTTGTTGCTGTTCAATTGTAGTAGCCCTTTCCCCTTCCTCAAATAACATAAATTCCGTTTCTTCATCAATCTTTTTACATAATTCTAAAAAAGGTTCTGCATCTTTTTCCATAATGAATCGAACCATATAATATAAACCCCTCGTGAACTAAATTTTCATGCAAAAATAATTCGATATATACAAATTAACTAGTATTTTAGCTTAATAAACATAAATTTATCCATTTATAATCAAATCAGCCTTTTGTTTCGGAAATTCCGTCCTCAAATAAAAATCTTCTGCTTTCCAATATCTCCGCTCAAACTTGGCGCGATTTCTTTTTGTTTTCTCACTTTCGCGGAGAAATCTTTGTTCCTTTTGGCAATCTAAATACACCATATAATCAAAGTATTTCCGCCACTCTTTTCGCTGAAGAAAGACTCCTTCTATTATAATAGTACAAGGACTCGGTATAATTATCTCTTTCGTTTCACACGTATCCGTTTGATCATTATAGAACGGAAGGCTTAGCTGATTTTCCATCCTTAATTGTTGAAACAAATGTTTTTGTAACCATTCCACATCCCATTGCAATTGATAGTACTCATACCACTCTTCATATTCAGTATCATAACGTTTATTGCGCTCTACAATATGATCATCGATATGAAAAAAATAAAACGGAATACCTTCTTTTTTCATATTGCCTTCTAACTGCTTTACGAGTGTTGTTTTACCTGAACGACTTAAACCATCTATACCTAAAATCCACCGTTCACTTTTATTTTGTGAAACAAGGTTTAATAACTCTTTCAAAATATTATCCTTGCCACTCTTCGTTTAATAATGAATATATTACGGTATCATGAGCAATATTGTTTTGAATCATATTTTTTCGAAGTAATCCTTCCTCTTGAAATCCAGCCCTTTTCAATAACCGATGTGAAGCTTCATTTTCTGTATAAACAACTGCTGCAATTCTTATGAGCTGCATCGTTTCAAATCCATATGTAAGAATTACCTGCATTGCCTCAGATGCATAACCTTTCCCCCAATATGTATCATCTAATTCATAGCCAATTTCAGCTCTCTTATGATTTGGATTGATTAAATGAAATCCACATGTACCGATTAATTGATTTGTTCCTTTTAACTCTATTCCCCAGCGAATGACATTTCCTTCTTCATATCTTTTTCTAAAAGTTTGAATCGTATTTTTCACCTGTTCAATATCTTGAAACGAGTCCATACCAAAATAACGGATAACAGATTCCTTCTCAAAATAATGAAACATTGTTTCAGCGTCTAATAGTGTTAATTCTCGTAATTTTAAACGCTCTGTTTCTAAAATTGGAAACCCCATTCTCTTTTCTCCCTCTACTCTAATGAGCTGCAAATTTCGATGTAATTCCCATCTGGATCAGACACATAAGCGATCGTCTGCCCCCATGGTTTCGTGATTGGCTCCACCAATACTTTTACACCTTGTTCTCTTAATCCCGAAATTGTTTCATTAACATCATCTACAACAAATCCAATTTCAAAATGAGAGGATTCTAGTGCACCATTTGGAATGGACAATCCCGTTAACTCTCGTACATCCTCTCTACTATTCATTGCTAAAATTGTTGCCCCGGTATCAAATTCAATGTATGTACCATGTTCCCCTTTTATTGGCAAGCGTAAAAGCTCCTTATAAAATCGAAGACATTCTTCATACCGGTCTACATATAAAATGACATATTTCATTTTTAAGTTCATTGTAATCCCCCTTTCAAATTCTCTTTTAAAAATTCGACAAAGGATATAGAAAACCTTGTTTACGGTATTCATAATTGCAAACAAAAAAGAAGGCCGATTTCTCGGCCTCAAACATATTGGCATAAAACAGGAGATTGGTTTGGACATAACCAGCTCATACATTGATTATATTTTATTTTTTCTGAATTTTAAATATAACAATTGATGATTTATATTGAGAAACTTTTTGGAATAAATAGTTAAAAACAACTACTTTTACATCAATACCTTTTACTTTTGAATAAATTTCTTCCTATAAAGAAATGCTACAAATGGAGGTGTATACATATGGAACCAATGCTTTGCCCAAACTGTAAAACCAATCGCACTCGCTTTAATATTCTTGAGCAACAAGTCAAACCAGTCAAACTAAATCCACAAACTGGTCAAATTGAAGAAGAATATACAAATGAAACTATGGATGCTTTTCATATGGCATATCAAGGACCTACATATCGCGTGCAATGTGCTGTATGTGGTCTTGTGGAGAATCCTGAACAGTTTATTAAACTTGCGCAAAATCGATCATTTTAACTTTAGGAAACTCGATTCATCCTTTATAGTCCAAAAGGTAACATAAAATACTTCATTACCTTTTGGATTATTTATCAATTACTCACTTTTAACTGCTCTGCTCTACTCATCTCTTCATATCGCTTTCTTACCTTCTCTTGCAATTGACTATATGCAACTTCCACTTGTTTTTCTTGTTTCTCAACTAAATCATTTACCCTTTTCTCTATTTCTTCTGCTAATTCTTGGCTAATTTTTTTATCTTTATATAAAGTTGTAACTGTGTGTTTCATAGCAATCTGAACACTACAACTCTTTTTGAAACCAATAAAAAAACGCCACTTGTTTTCCAAGTAACGTTTTTTCATTCTCCATATCTTCTTAAAACTCACTGTAAAATTACTTTCCCCTTTAATACAAATAATCGAACAAGTACAAGTAAATCTACTATGATATGTAGTAGCATGGATGGATAAATGGATCCAATGGTCACATACAATCAGTGAAATGAAACTGTACTTTGTTTTGAAACCGCGTCGTTCACAAAACTTCGTTTTTTAATTCTCGTACCTTCCAAAATAACCTTATTAATACATATACATCTATACACCCGCAAAGTCCTAGAATAAGTTTTATCCAAATAGGACTATTGACCGAAGGCCCTAAGTAATTCAAATACATACCTGGTATCATAATGGCAAAGATAAGTGCAAAAAATCTCATTAAATCCATCAATTTTTCAATCTTCGTTTCTTTTTCAGAATAAATATCGGGTAATTCATGATCATCCGTTACTTCTTTAGAAAAATAGTGCCACTTCGTAAAACTTGTTACATGCTTCCAACCAGACATTTCATATATTTCAATGTATTCTTTTTGATTCATTTGTGAGTTTCGATTATCTAATTTGAAATCTGCTTTATAAACAACATCCTTCGGCTCTGTTTTCTTGAATGTGTACATAAAATTGTAGTTTTGGAATGCCCAGCCTTCTTGATGCATTTTTCTTAAATACGCCTCTTCTTTTTCTAGGTTCCACGCTGCAAAAAATTTAAACGTCTTCTTACCTTCCATGTTACATCCCCTCTTCTAAAATATTTCTTCCATTTTGAATAGAACGTTGTAACCGTTTAAATTCAAGTTCTAACACTTCTCTACCAATTGGGGTTAGCACGTAACATTTTTTTCTATCTGTAGACGCTACTTCTACAATCAGTTTTTCTTTCAATAACTTTGTCGTGTTTCCATATAACGTACCAGGCCCAAGCTTTACTTCCCCATTCGTCATTTCTTCCACCATCTGCATAATCCCATAACCATGCATAGGCTTTACCAATGACAACAAAATATAATACGTTGCCTCTGTCAATGGAATATATTTTTGTGCTTTCACACTCATTATAACTACCTCCAATACATCGGTGTATGATATATCGACTTACGATACATCGTATATCGATATTGTATATCCTATTCCAAATAAATACAACTGAAAACGAAGTGATTTTTAGAAATTTTATATTTATTCTATACAAAAATATTATTATATTAATTTTCAGAAAAATTTGTTAAAATATAACAAATGTAATTTCCTATTTTTTGAAAGGATGATACCTATGATACATACATTAAAAGAAAATATAAGCTCTGTTTTTGTTGGGAAAGAAAATGTGGTTGATTTGCTCCTTGTTTCATTACTTGCAGATGGTCACGTGCTGCTTGAGGATGTACCTGGAACAGGAAAGACATTACTAGCGAAGACAATTGCCAAAAGTATTGGCGGCGGATTTTCTCGGGTTCAATTCACCCCTGATGTGCTTCCAAGTGACGTAACCGGAATTGAATATTTTAATCCGAAAACGAGTGAATTCGAACTAAGATTCGGACCAGTTATGACAAATATATTACTAGCAGATGAAATAAACCGTGCTATGCCTAGAACACAATCTAGTTTATTAGAAGCAATGGAAGAGCGCCAAGTAACACTCGAAAAGCAGTCCACACCTCTTCCTAAACCATTCTTTGTCATTGCGACGCAAAATCCAATTGAATCACAAGGAACTTTCCCTCTTCCAGATGCACAACTCGATCGTTTTTTAATGACCATTTCAATTGGCTATCCTTCTTTAGAAGATGAACTAAAAATGATGCGCCGTTTTCGAAATAACAAACCTTTAGATAACATGCGTTCTGTTATCACTTTAGAAGAAATTTTACAAGTACAACAAAAAGTAAAAGAAATACACGTATCCGAACCGTTAGAGCTCTATATCATTCAGCTCGCTAACGCTACGCGAAATCATGATTATATCGCCAACGGTGTTAGTCCGCGTGCAACACTTACCTTAGTCAGAGCGATACAAGCATTAGCTTTTTTGCGTGATCGTGAATACTGTACGCCTGAAGATATACAATTTTTACTTCCTTTCGTATGGAAACATCGTCTCATTTTATCAATGGAAGGTGCTCTGCGCACGACAAAACAGAAGTTAATTGAAAGTATTTTAAAGGAAGTAGATGTTCCGGTGGAGATTGAGCAATCATGAATGGTCAGCGCGTAGTAACTGTACCTTTATTTTTTCAAACTCATATTATTCAATTAACTATTCCAGTTGCGTTGCTATTTACGTTTGTTCTACCACAACGATTTTTCATGTTTCTATTTTTCTTTTATTATTTGTTTGCATTTTTTATTTATCGATATGTTACTTATATTGAAAAACAGTTCCAAATTATGAATGACAAGCAAACAACTCGCTTATTTCCAGAAGAGACTGGGCAATTACATATCCGTTTAAAAAATGGTGCGAAATTACCCCTTGTCAATGGTACATGTTATTTTCATTTGAACCCATCCTTACTTCCACATACGGATCAAGGAATTACAAAAATATCGAAAACATTGTTTTCTTTTCCATTTTCTCAACCTGCTCATTCGCAGCAAAATTGGGAGTTATCATTAACAACTACAAAACGAGGCGTGTTTCAAATTGAACAATTTGAATGTGTCCTTGGAGATCCTTTTCAAATTCTCTCTGTACATTTGCCAATTTTAGATAAACTAAAAACGGAAATTATCGTTTACCCTACTCCTAAAAAAGTAGCTGGTTTACAGGAAATTCAGCAATTATTAATGGGATCTTATAAAACAAACTTTTCCTTTTTCCAAGATGAAACATCAATTATTGACGTAAAGCGATACGAACGCGAATCTTTTCGTTCCATCCACTGGAAAGCCTCTGCAAAAATGCAAAGTTTACAAGCGAAGCAATATGAATCTGTTAAAAATTACAACTGGACAATTTGTCTTTCGTTAGCTGCCGAACGTGGATTTGGCTGGAAACATAATATTGAAGAGCTCGTATCTTATACAACATACATTTGTCAATATGCAACAAAACATCAAATTCCGTTTGAATTATTTATTAGCGTTTTAGTCGAAGCTGGTCCTATACATTTACCAGTGAATGAGGGACACATGCATTATGCAAAAGCATTAGAAGAATTGGCACGTATTTCAGATGACAGTACATTACTACCACAACCAGGATTTCTTCACTATATAATGCGGAAAAGAGAACGTTCTTCAACGATGATTTATCTAGGTATTCCAAAGGAAGATTTACCTCTCACAATGCAACCTACGTTTCTCATTCATCATGAAGGGATGGTGGAACCAGTTGAAAATGCGACTACAATACGTGCATGATTTTATTCTCCTTCTACTTCTTTCTTTACTTACGGAAAGAGATGAAATAATAAGTGTAATGATCTTTTTATCAACTAGTTACATAGCATTATTTGCCGTAAAGAAATTTATAAAGAAGAAAAATACAGGATTAGTTGCACTCTTAATCCTTCAAATCATTGGTTGTTCTGTTTTTCTATCGTTTTCTGTTTTAGGTACAATGCTTTTACCGCTGTTCTTTTTTATCGTACATGCAACGGATTTCAGTTCCCCAGTCCAAAAATCGATTGGTGCTATTGTATGGTTTGTCGTTTCAGCGTTATTCTATCCTCCATTTCCTTCGTTATGGAAGTTGATGTTACTAATATTACATATTCTAATAACCTTTTGGCTAACTGGTGCGAATCGAAATCAACAACTCGTACGCTTTATTTTTCTTATTACGATTGGAATCATAAGCGCTTTGCTGATCCCAATATTTCCGTACATTCGTCTCGTTCTATCTTTTATCGTTGAAAAAATCGCTTTAGGGTTTGGATTTGCTTTAAACCCACTGTTCTCAGCAGCTGAATTAACAGATACAGATGATTTTTGGAATAATAAGGGGCAGTTAAATAAGCCACAAATTGAAGAAGGGATTCCACAAGAATTCGATCCGATACTCGTAAATAGTATTACGATTCTCATTACTACTTTCATCGCAGTTTATATCATTTGGAAAGTTTATAAAAAGCGCGATTATTTTAAATTACCTACTATCCCTGTTTTTGAATCTACTTTAATTACAGATAAAGAAGGAACACGCACAAAACAAGTACGATACAATAAACCACCAAAAAATGAAATTCGAAAAGAAATTTTCAAACTAGAAAAGAAATTAAAACCACCTTTAAATAGAAATCGTGGTGAAACAATTGACGCATGGATGGAGCGAATTCAGACCGAGGAAGGTGTTTCTATTGAAGTGGATACAATTATAAAAGCTTACAATACTGTACGATATGCTGATCAGGAGAACACTGAACTTTTCCGTGAATTTAAAGAAGAAGTAAATAAACTTTACGCTGATCAAAAAACATTGAAAAAGAAGAAAAAATAAAACACCCCCCTCGAGGGCTCTATGTTAGAGTAATCGAGGGGGTATTGATTATTTTACTAGTTGTGCATCGTAAACTTTAATATCCAATGGAGCTGTCAAAAATTGATTCGCTTTTTTAACAAAAGAAGTAAAATGTTCACTTGTATTATGGCCAGCCACTGCTTCTGCATCTTGCCAAACTTCTACCATTGTATAAACATTTTCTTTTTCAGTATCTTTATATAAATCATATGATACGTTTCCATTTTCTTCTCTGGAAGCACGAATTAGTGGCCGAATTTCTTCTACAAATGCTTGTTGTTTTGCTGAGTCTACTTGAAATACTGCGTGAATAATGATCATGGTATTTCCCCTCTCGTATCTAAAATTACTTCCACTGAGCAATTTTATCGATTGGAAGACGAACTGACTTGTATCCACTATCAGCTGCTTTTCCAATTGAAATTAACATAACTGGTACATAACGATCTTTTTCTAAACCGAAAGCTTCTGCAATTTTATCTTTTTCAAATCCACCAATTGGACATGTATCATATCCATGTGCACGTGCTGCTAACATAAACTGCATAGATGCAAGACCACCATCAATTAAAACCGTATCTCTCATCACTTCTGGTGAAACCATAGAGAAATAAGCAGAAAGCTTTTGCATTTGATCTTCTTTCACTTCTGCTGGCATAAACCCGCGTTCAACGGCTGTTCCATAAATTTCTTCCGCGTTATCAAAGTTTTGCAAATCACCAAATACCGCAATCATAGCTGATGATGTTTCTACTTGAAGTTGATTGAATTTCGCAAGCGGCGCAAGTGTTGCTTTTCCTTCCTCACTATCAATCACAAGAAAACGCCAAGGCTGCATGTTTACTGAAGATGGTGCAAGCGTTGCTTCTGTTAAAATCTCTGTCATTTCTTCTTTACTAATTTTCACGTTTGTATCGTACTTACGAATCGAACGACGTCCTGTTAAAATTTCTGTAAAATCATTTATTTTTGTTACGTTACTCATAGATGTAATCTCCCTTTTCCATTTTATATTTAGACTTCTTGTATATTTGCTTCAATGCGATTTAACATATTTAAAAGGTTATCGCACTCTTCTTCACTTAAACCTTTTAACGCAGTAGCCGCAAAGCGCTCTTTCTCTTCTTGAAAGGCATGAACTTTATTTCGTCCATCTTTCGTAAGAGAAACTAAAGTAATCCTGTTATCATCTGGATTTTTACGTCTTGTAATCATTCCATTTTCCTCAAGCTGCTTTAAATGTCTTGTAACCGCAGCATTATCAATATTCACTTCTTGTTGAAGTGCTTTTTGACTAATTTCATCAACCTCATATAGCTGAAGTATAAGCTCCAGCCTAGATTGACTCATACCTGTACAACCTTCAAACTTCGAACTTACTTCTTTATTAAGAAAGTGTATTTTATATAAAATAATCGCTTCCTTTGAACATGAATTGGTCAATGTACTCCTCCTTTGCAAAGGTATTACACAATTAATTGACATATCAATTATTGATACATCAATTAATATATCTGATTAAAATTTAAAATGCAACCCTTTTGTTTATTTATTTTTTGCTGACATAAAAAAAATAAAACCTCTTTCCTTTTACAAAGAGGTTTTATTCATTCCGCTCAAATTATAAATTTCTCTCTAACAATATTCCCACCTGCTCCGCAACGACACGAGATGGTTCATTTAATTCATTCGTGAAATACGATTCTACGATTCCTACAATCGCTACTCCTAAAAATTGAATAATGACATCTTTATTTAACCCTTGATTTTTTCCTTCGTTTACATTTACTTCATCTTTTAACTCTTTGATGACAAACTCAAGGAACCGACTACGAAAATAAGGCGCTCCCTTACTTTTTAACAGTGTGGAGAAAAATGAATAATTGTTTTCAAGGTATTCAAACCAGATTACATTTGCATCTATAAAATCTAAATCCGATGACCATGCACAGATTTTTTCTAGCTCGTTAATATGTTCTTCAGTGAACTTATCTAGTAAATCGTATTTATCCAAGTAATGAGAGTAGAAAGTTCTACGACCAATATTTGCCCTATCGGTAATATCTTGTATCGTAATTTGATCGAAATTCTTCTCAGACATTAGTTCAACAAAAGCATTTTTTATTGCTTCTTTCGTTTTAACTATTCGTCTATCTATAGCCAATGTACATCACCAAGCTTTCTAAAAATAACTTAATCAACTATCACAAATCATATTCATTTGATTATTACAAACATTTTTTTGGAGGTAAACTATATAGCTCCCAAAAACAATATAAAGCCGTCTCCCTATATACAAAACTGGGAAACGGCCTCATCTTTCTTACCTATTACAGATTTTCACCAAAGAAGGCTTTTAACTTAACTACAGCTGGTGTTACATATTCTAATTTATCATACATATCAATATGAGTTGCTCCCTCAATCCAGAACAATTCTTTTGGTCCATTCGATAACGCGTAAAATTCTTCACTATAGTTACGTGTATCAGCCTCAGTTCCTACGATCAATAACATCGGTTGAGTTAAATAGTTACTTATATTGCTTGTTGCTGAAAATTCCATAATTTTGTCAACACTACTAAACAAAAATCGATTTGGAGAATTTGGGTGCTGACATCTAGGTGTTCTATAGTAGTCATAAGCTTCGCGCATAAGCACAGGTGTATTTTCATTTATTTCTTCAAGTGTATCAGGTGCCCAAGTCAGTAACATCGCTTCTGTACCCTTCGCTTCTGCAGTACGCTGCTTAGCAACAGCCTCAAGTGTTTGCAATTGTGTTGCAAGGTCACCCTGCCCGCGGTACATCGCACCGATATCAACCGCACTAACAGTCGCTACTGCTTTAATACGACGTTCCGTTTGAGTTGCAGCTACTGCGTAACCACCACCCGCACAAATACCAAGTGCGCCAATCTTTTCTTCATTAACAAACGGAAGAGTCGTCAAATAATCCACTGCACAGCGCACATCTTCTACTCTCGCAGCCGGGTCTTCAAGTAAACGTGGTTCACCACCACTCTCTCCCTGATAAGACGCATCAAATGCTAATGCAACAAAGCCATTGCTAGCAAGATTCTGTGCATATAAACCTGCAGTCTGTTCTTTTACTCCTCCACCAGGATGAACGGTAACAACCGCAGGATATTTTTTATTTTCATCAAATCCTTCTGGCAAATAAAGATTCCCTGCCATACTAATATTATTATTTTTAAATGTGATTGATTTTTTCATGTTATTTCTCCTTTTTAAGTGTTTTTAATGCACATACGAGTAATAAGTAACTCGTGTGTTTAATTATAAACGGAGATAGATTATCATCAATAACCAGATTACTTCTATTCGTGTATTAGTGCACAAATCGTTTTAATCTGTGTCATTATGTTTAAAATTTCATGGGGAAATAAAATAGAGGATCACGTTGAAACAAAAAATCACTTATCAACAGATAAGCGATTTTTTCGTTAAATAAGATGAATGTATGTAGCTCTTTTGGAAAATCTTAAGTATAGCGACAGTGCGCTTGCATTCATACAGCAAATTACACGTTATGAACTACTGCTGGCAGTGGCTGCTGCGGAGGAAGCGGTAATTGCTGCAATCATAGCTGCCTGCTGCGCCTGTATAAGAACCTCTATCATTGTTTGCAAGCCTGTATTGGCAGCTTGGCTTTCTGCACCTTTCTGACTTACGAATAGCTGAATCGCAATCAGAATACTTACATCCGTATGCCAGCGGAATAGCTTATCACCTTGCAATTTCTCAATAAATGCCTGAACAGAACGGACTTCTTTCTCTCCATCTTCAAGCAAAGCTATTAGTCCAATTGCCGGATAATGCATCTGTTTCACTTTTACTTTTTCTTGCTTTAACGAATTCCATATGTTTATGTATCGCACTCCTAAAATATCTTCACTGACATCCTTATTTAGAGAAAGAATATGACTCAAAAATTGAAGATCATTCCCTTTGCGCATGCCAGCTGCCGCCAGCTTCTGATAAAGATGTTCCACTCGGTCCATAAGCGTTTCTACTTTCTCTTGTTGCCCTGCTAACAAAACAGCGAGCGGATAATCATTTTGTCCTGTAAGAAAGAAATGATCCTCTTTCATGCGTTTATATACTTGCATGGACCGCTGAATACGTGTGTCATACTGCACCGTTTCTTCTTGTAAAAGCGCAGCTGCTGCCAGATAAGTGAATATACTTCGGCTAAATCCACCATCAACTAATCGTTCATATAAGTCTAGAAACTTCCGAAACGCTTCTTTGTAATGTGGAAAGTGAATATCTAATGTTGCCGCAACCACAAAGCGATGATAAGACTTTAAGTATGAAAACATTCCTACCTGATCTTTAATATAACTACTAATCTCTAAAAATCGTCCAAGATGAAACGGTTTATCGCTGCCTGCATACATAGCGGCAATCATCATCCCTGTCCGAGAATCACTCGTTTTCCACTTTAGTTCCCCTTTTAGCTGTGCATATATGTGTGTGTACTGCTCCAGCTTCTGTTGTAATGTAATCATAGTGACCCCCTCGTTTTTCTTCTACTTATCTTCTATTATACTATAATTCCATATTTAGGAATACTGTTTTGATACAGACTTAGTGAAGTCCCAATTCCCATCTTCCTATCTATACTTATTCATTCTTAATAATATGTTCCATATGAACCGGCAAATCACGCACTTTATCTTTTAGGAAATCCGGTTTCAAGTTATATTCACTTACATGCTCTAAAGGTACCCATTGAAATACATACCTTCTGCCGTCTTCTTCAAGAACAAAAGTATCCTCTCCCTTTGCAGGGAGCTTCAGCAACGCTACTTCATAATAAAAACTAATTTCATGGAATTGGTGCGAATCATATGTAAAGAAATTTTCAGCTGTCCATAGCAGCCTTTTCACATCCACATCTACCCCAAGTTCTTCTCTAAGTTCCCTCTTCACCGCCGCTTCACTACTTTCTAGCATCTGCACTCGTCCTCCTGGTACATACCAGAAATCTTCCCCTTCATCTTGAATCATTAACATTTTATTATTCTGTTTACATACTGCACCGACTCGATAGTTAAAACACGTTTTTTCTGATTTGAATGTTAGATCCATTGTTATATATCCCCCTTAAATGATTTGAAATTTAACTACTAAAATATTTTACTTGCAAATTTTGTTTATAAGCAATTATGATACAAAGCAAGCCATTAAGCGCTAAAAAGGTAACCACTCCAATTAATAAGTAGGCTAAATCTGGAGAAAATATATAAATCGCATGCCATGGCGAATCCGTACTATAAATTAATATCGGGATTGTAGCAAGAGATAGCACGAAAAAAATAAGACCGGAAATGTACCATATACTTCTTTTACGAATTTTTTTTGATTTCATCTTTACAAACAGGTAAATAAGCATTATAAAAAGCAAGCATATTACCCCAATTATAACGAGTTGAGCAATAGGAGTATTGGAAGGTATATCAACTAGTTCATCTCCATTTATTATATTTATAATGCCTTGCTTCAAATAGGAAAGCGCCTCTTCTTCCAGAATATGATTTTTATTGGTGAGGATCACACCACCCCAACCCGTTTCCGGTATAAAAAACATTTCTGCATGTGAATCAGTAGTCGAACCAGAATGCCATATCATTTTCTTCTCAGAATCTGGATTTGTAATTCTTATCCCTAATCCGTAGTAACGGGTTTCACCCGTTTGAACATGCGGTGATACATAAAGATTCATCGTGTTTTCAGTTAAAAAATCGGCATTCTCTTGTCCACTAAGGAATTTTATATATTGAACCATATCTTCCGCACTTGCTGTTATGTATCCATATGGTGCACCGCCATTATCATATGTTATCGAACTTTTCCGAGGAATTCCAAACCATGACTGATAGCCAGCTAAATATCCTTTTTTATACGCCGAATCATTGTCAGCTGCCGCACTTCTCATACCTAATGGTAAAAAAACTTCCTTCTTCATGTACTCAGAATACGCTTGCTTTGTAACTTCTTCAATAAGAGCACCAAGAATTAAGAAATTTGCATTACTATATTGATGCTTTTCTCCAGGTCGAGCGGTAAGTACAACGTTTGATAGACTTTCCACATTGTTTTTAATAGCATTAACATCTTTAGATTCTTTATCTGATATTGATAAACCAGAATACGTACTGATCCCACTTGAATGAGTAAGTAAATGCTTAATTGTTATTTTCGATGCTGCTTCTTTATCTTTCAGTGTAAACCATGGGATGTGTTTTTGAACTGGATCTTCTAGGTGAACGGTACCTTCTTCCATTAATTTCATTATAGCTAAACCTGTTAATGATTTACTTATCGAGCCTATTGTAAAAGGAGTTTCAGTAGTTACTTTTTCCTCAGTTTCTCCCGTTACACCCCATGCTTTCGAATAAAACAAATTATTTTCATGAACAATAGCAATCGCGGCGCCTGGAATTCGATGTTCTTTAAAAAAAGTTTCTACATAGTTGTCTATCGTATTCTTAATATCTTTTTCCGCGGAGACTTTCGAGACTGGTAGAAATAAATCAAATACGTTCCATAATAAGCATATAAAAATGATCATGAATTTTAGTATTTTCATATTAAATTTCACCTGCTTATATTTACTTTTCGTATATAAAGCACTACCAGCATGGAAATTAGTGCAGAAATTAAAATGCTAGTAATCATTAACAGAGAATTCCACCAAGAATTATCTGCTATGTGATACAAAATATTATAGTTAAACGAGTTATTAGTATGTAGTGGGTTAAATGATTCTGTTAAAAACATAGAAAGTAAGAGTTGTGACGTGAGGTAGGTAACGATTGAAGTAACGAATCCAATCACAAATAAAATTCCAATTTTATTTTTTGATTTTTGTATCTGTTTTATTTCAGAATGAAGATCTATTTCATTCATTTCTAAAAAATCTTTAATAAATGTTGTTGTATCTCCTAAATCATTGATACTATTTTGGCCGTGTTCACGGCATTCTTGTATATGCTCTAAAAGTTGTTGTTTCAAAATCTTTCTGTTTTTTGAACTTACCTTGTATTGTTTTAATTCTTCAAGAACTTCATTTAAAAATTGTTCTTCTTCCATATTCAATTTCATGTTCATTCGAAATGTTCTCCTTTCAAACCACTTTGCAGTAGGGATTTTATATCCTGTTGTAACTCCAACCACTCGTTGATTTTTTTCTGAAGATGCATTTCCCCTTTTCCATTGATTTCATAATAAACTCTAACCTTACCACTTTCTGTCATTTCACGGTAAGTATGAACCCATTCTTGGTCTTTAAGCTTAGTCAAAATCGGATAAATGCTTCCTACTCCTTTCAGTTTTAAATTGTGTTTTTCTAACTCCTTCATAATTTCATATCCATAACTTTTTTCCTTTGACAAAATAGATAACACACACATCTCTAAATGACCTTTAATTAAACTTGTTCTATCCATAGGATAAATTTAACAAAAATATATACTTCATTCAAGTATATATTTAGCATTTTTTAACTTTTCTTGAAATATCGTTAAAATAAAGTTTGATAAAAATGAAGTCCCTTCCCCCCTACTTCTCCTGAATTTTAAGATGGTCTTACTGCCCGCGAATAGCGGGATAACATTTCAACTTAAGGGCATGAGGTCATCGCCATCAAGCTCATTCTTTCTAATGTCCCCAAAATTCTTGCCCAGTCACTCTTTTTGTATCATTCATACGTTAGTAAAAAAGGGGGTAATCCTTATAGTAGCTTTCCTACAATTAATTAGACCCTCCGCATTTAGAGCTATAAAAGCAGTTAACCAGAATATACTTACAGCACAATTTCAACAAATTACGTATGAAACGAAACAATTTGATTTAAAAGATGAGTATAATATATCCGATTCGACCTTTGTTCCTACAAGAAAGGGAGTATATACTATTACTGCAGGTGCAGCATTTCTTGCTAAGTTTCCTTTTGATGTTCCCCGTACTATAACAATGTTAATACGTGTAAATGATATCGATGTTGTTAAAGAAGATCACTATTTTATACCAAAATTAGCTGGACGATCCCATGCCGTAAGAGTAAGTACGATTTTACAATTAAAGAAAATGGATAAAGTTCAAGCATGGACAATGATTAGTGGAGGAAACATGACTATTTTGAATAACGAAGGAACACATTTTGAAGCAGCTAGATTTTCATCTCCATAAGATTGCATCAATGTATTCACAATTAAAGAAGAGCAACTTTTTTATTCTTCTTTATAAAAAGAAAAAAGAGCTTTTTTTAAAGCTCTTTTTCCTATCTAACTATTGAATTCGAAGTGCTAAAATATCTCCACAATCTAAAACAATTATAGTTCCTGCTTCTGTTGTATTATCTACAAAAGTTGCACAAAAATTTTCCATATTGAAATTAACAAAAGTTACGTCTTCGATTGTATTTCCACTTAGGAAAATATCTACTTCTGTACCTAATGGTAAAGTTGCTAACTGTTCGCATACGCATTTATCATGATTATGATTCATTTATAAACACCTCCTTATAGAGAATTCACTCTATTATATGTTCAGATACAAGAATAGCTTGTTTACTAGTCTATATTTTAAAAGAGTAGTGTTTTACTATCATATACAAGATTTCATACAAAAAAAATCGCGAAGATCTTTGGAATCCTCGCTATAACAACAATGTATGAAATTCTATATATCAGAATACAAAAATTATTATCCACTAATAAATTCTCCTCTGTTGAATACATATCCTCATCACAATTTCTCTTTCTGAAACCAAGCCTCTAACAATTCCTGCTCTCTTTCCCTTGAGATACCTGCTTTTCGTTCTATATCCCCTCTCGATTTCTCCCATTGATACACATCATAAATAGTATCTTCAATAGGTCTAAAAGACAGACCAGCGTTAACTGCTTTTTCTATACTAACGAAAAAAACACCTTTCCATGGTTCTGTTTCCCCCTCTAACGGGAAAGTTTCAGGTATCCATAAAGGCATCTCCGTCCATGGCTGTGCTTTATTTTCCAGTAGAAATCGTTCTTCTACCCATACAAATTCAGCATTACTGTTTGTTACTACTTTACAAGTATTTAATAATTCTTCTATTGTTAATTCATCACTCGGCCCTATTACATTAAATGTGCCTACTTTTCTCTTTTCTGCCATATCGAACGCCCAAGTTGCCACATCTCTTACATCAATTAATTGAACAGGACGATCTGAACGCCCCGGCACCATTACCTTTCCACCTTGTGCTACACGCCCAACCCAGTACGGGAGCCGATCTGAATAGTCAAATGATCCAACGAGAAGCCCTGCTCTTACATGCAAAACACGCCCTGGCCAATGTTTTTCTGCTTCTTCTTCGCATAACACTTTCAACGCGCCATAATACTCGTAAGGAGATATCTCTCCCGCCTCAATCGCTTTCAACTTATCACTAGGTGGCAGAGGTTGTACATCATAATCTTCCTTAATATGAAGTGGAATCCAATCTTTATAAGTAGAGATACTGGATATGAAAGTATAATGTTCAATGTTGTCTCCAAGTACAGCAGCAACTTTTTTCATTTGATGCGGAGCAAATCCACATGTATCCATTACAACATCCCACTTCCGATTTTTTAAGATTGATACATCACTATCCCTATTGCCGATTAGCTGCTCCACCTCAGGAAATACATCTTTATTCGTACCACGATTAAACAAAGTAACCTCATGCCCTCTTTTCAGCGCTTCTTCTACCATAGCTCTTCCTAAAAAACGAGTACCTCCTAATATTAGGACTTTCATACATTTCCCCCTTCCATTTTCATAACCTATTAATTTAGTATTCATTTTAAATAACGATTTTCCTACTTAAAAGGTTACGGAAGATGATGAAAAAATTAATAAATGATGTTGCTTTTGTTCAAAATAGTATGGCACTTTTTGGATGACAACATTATCTTTAAATTTTCACTTTATTTCCACAACCTTTTAACCTCCACCAATTCCTGACCATGAAATTCCATTCTATATATATCTGGTTTTGATGTATGTAGTAAAAAATTCAAATCGTACTGAATGTCATAATACCCCAGCATCAAAGTCATAACAGCTCCATGAGTGCCTAATACTACTTTCTGTCCTCGATAAGTGTTCAATAATTCTTTTAAAACTCTTATAGCCCGCCCTTGACAGGCTGCATTAGATTCTCCTCCCATTAAAGCAAAATTGGGATTAGAAAATGATCTTTTTAATAAAGGCATTAACTCCTTATCGGATATTCGCTTATCCCCAGCAGAAAAAACTCGCTCTTTTAAATCTTCAAATACGACAACATCTTGCCCTAAACGTTTTGCTAATCCCTGAATCGTTAGGATGGACCGATTGTATGGGCTTGAAACAAAGACCTCAATGCCCTCTCTTTGTAATATGTCAGTGATTCGATAAGCATCTAATTTTCCTTTTTCAGTTAACCCTCTTGTTCTTTCATTTCCTTCTGTTTTTGGTGATTCACCATGTCTCACCATGTAAATGAATGTTTTCATCCGTCTCTCCCTTTACATCTTTTACTGTTATCTACACCCTCTTCACAAACAAAACCCTACTCCCTCCATCACCATCATAATTTGTATGTATAAACACTCCATCTACTTCTTCATCACCTTTTTCAATTTCAAATCCAATTTCTTGATGGAATTGAATAGACCTTTTATTTACGGGTGATGTTACAGCTTTTACAATATGACGATGATTCACGCGTACCGCATCAAAAAAATAAGAATAGAGCGCAGAAGCAATTCCCTTTCTTCTATGCTTCGGATTTACCCCAATGAAATGAACATATGCCTCATCTTTATATGTTTGTGATAAGAACCCACATAAAAATCCTAATATCTCACCATCCTCTTCAATGATAAAACTCGTTTCCCGAAAATGAACGAAGAAAAGTTTCGGTAACATATCCGCCATATTTCTCCCGCCCCACCATTCATTAAGCACGGAATGGATTGCTACATAATCTTCCCCGTGTATGTTCCTAACTTTCATTTGTTCTCCCTCTCATTCTATTATTTTCTATACATAGAACCATAACATCCTAATGAAAAGTAACATTTTATAGTATTTGCTACTTATCGTATCACTTCCTTCTATCTTCAAATTTTGACATAAAAATCATTTTTATATAAAATATTCATAATAGTTAGAAAAAATAAATCAAAAAGAGGTGAATGTATGCAACAACAAAGTTCAGTCCAAAGAAAAGCACTTATAGCTAGTTTAATAGGTAGTTCTATCGAATGGTTTGATTTCTTCTTGTATGGGACTGCTGCCGCACTTGTATTTAACAAATTATTTTTTGTAAACGAAGATCCTCTTGTTGCACTTATGCTTTCTTATCTTTCTTTTGGTATTCCATTTTTTATTCGTCCACTTGGAGGGATTATCTTTAGTCATATCGGTGACAAAATTGGAAGAAAAAAGACACTTGTGTTAACACTCTCTCTTATGGGAGGCGCGACAGTATGTATCGGTTTACTTCCCTCCTATGAAAGTATTGGTATACTCGCTCCTATTCTTTTAATATTGCTACGAATTATTCAAGGACTAGGAATTGGCGGCGAATGGGGCGGTGCATTATTACTAGCTGTAGAATATGCACCAAAGGAAAGAAAAGGATTTTTTGGTAGCATTCCTCAAACAGGTGTTACAATTGGAATGTTACTTGGAACTGTGGCAATCTCTTTCATGACAATGATTTCTGGTGATAGTTTTGTGACGTGGGGATGGCGAGTTCCGTTTATTCTTAGTGCGGTACTCGTATTCATAGGATTATGGATTCGAAATGGATTAGATGAAACACCTGATTTCAAAAAGGCAAAAGAAAACGGAAATATTTCCAAACTACCTATTGCTGATACTTTGCGTCATCATTGGAAATCAGTACTTATCGCGACCGGCGCAAAGGTAGCGGAAACAGGTCCTTTCTATATTTTCTCGACATTCATTGTTTTCTATGGTACATCGCAGCTGAAATTACCAAATACAACTGTCCTAAACGCAGTTACAATCGCTATGCTCATTACAACTATTATGATTCCGATTATGGGAAAACTTTCAGATTCAATTGGAAGAAAGAAAATGTACATATGGGGTACCGTTGCAATTCTCTTATATGCATTTCCCTATTTCTTACTACTAAACCAAGGAACAACTTTCTCGATCATTATCGCAACTGTTATCGGTTTAGGCATTTTATGGGCACCGGTAACAGCTGTATTAGGTACATTATTCTCTGAAATTTTCTCTACTCAAGTACGCTATACTGGCGTTACGTTAGGTTATCAATTAGGCGCTGCACTAGCTGGTGGGACAGCACCAATGATTGCTGCTTATTTAATGAATGTATATAACAATTCTTGGATTCCAGTAGCTTTATATATTGTACTCACTTGCTGCATCTCTTTAATTGCGATCGCTGCAGTTTCAACGAAGCAAATTGCAGAGAATGTACAAAATCAAGATATTCAAGCCTAGTCCATCGGGGGATTCCCATCTCCCCCTTTTCTATTAAAAAGGAGGATGATCTACATGATTCATATTACAGAAGAAATGGTAAAAGACATTTATAAAATGAAAGATTGCTTGCAAGACGTAGAAAAAGCATTCCAGTATTATATGAATAATGAGATTACAACACCTGTAAGGCTGAATATCCAGCACTCTCAAGAAGAGGCAAATTCCCTTTATATGCCCTCTTATGTAGCTCCAATCGAATTTGCATCTACGAAAATCGTTAGTATCTTCCCTCAAAATACGCAAAAAGGAAAAAAAGCACTACAGAGCTTAATCGTTTTAACAGAAACAAACACCGGTGATCATGTTGCAACAATTGAAGCATCTTATTTAACGACGCTTCGAACAGGAGCAATGAGCGGTATTGCGACAGAACATTTCGCTCGGCAAGATGCTAGTGTTTGCGCTGTCATTGGCTGCGGCGCTCAAGCACTCGGACAAATACAAGCTGTAATGGAAGTTCGTTTCCTAACACGCATTCTTCTCGTCAATCGTACAATACAAAAAGCATTTGAATTTAAAAACCAATTACGCTCCTTATATCCAAATTGGAGTGGATCCATTGAAATTATGGAATCAGCTGACGATGCGGTTGCAATGGCTGATATCATCATTTGCAGTACCACTTCCACTACTCCTGTATTTGATGGTACACACCTTAAACCTGGTACTCATATTAATGGAATTGGTTCGTATCAACCTCATATGCAAGAACTTGATTTCATTACACTACAGCGCAGCGAGAAAATTATTGTAGATACACTAGAAGGTGTGCAGCATGAAGCTGGAGATTTCCTAATTGCGAGTGAGCAAAACAAATGGGATTTTTCAAATATATATAGTGAGCTTGGGGATATTATTTTAGGTCATAAACAAGGGCGAGCAAATCCTGATGAAATTACTTTATTTAAATCTGTTGGGGTTGCCTTTTTAGATACAGTAGTGGCTGGTTCGATCTATCAAAAATATACAGAAAAGTTACCGGTCGAATGGGAATGAAATAAAACGAATAAAAACCGCCAATAATTGGCGGTTTTCTCATACACTGTTATATCTCTAACTCCGCTATAACCGGTCATGGTTTGTTTGCGTTATTCATGATTTGTGTCCTCCTATTAATATAAGACACTCCCAAATAACACCTCTTACACATTCATTGTTTTTCGGTGGGAAATTTATTCCCTCACTTCATTTTCTCATAAATTTTAATCACCGTTTCTACTAACACAATAAATACCCAAATCGCGCAAAAAATTAAAATGGATTGAAATATGGAACCTAGTACAATAAAGCCCACTGCCCCAGATCCTTCGACAGATATAGATGTTTGAAATTCATGACTAGGTCCATTTATAAGAGAAGCGGTATATACAGAAGCTAAAATTGAAACGACTAAATAAATAACGCTCATCACTTTTAATATTTTTATAGAAAGATAGGAAGGTTTTTCTTGTGGCATTTCAAATCCCCCATTCTCTACCCCTTTTTGCAAGCAATCTTCACATAAAAATTCATCTTGAATTGCTTTTCCCCCATGCATTGTGCCAGTTATCTCTTTACAGCGCGAACACTTTCGATTAATCATAATTGTTACCTCCCCTATGTATGCCATTTATACTTACTATATTCGCTTTTTTGACTATACCCCCTTTTCAATTTGAATTTTTTTACAATCATATTCGAAATTATATATTGTGAAAGGAGAAATTTTTATATGAGTCTAAAGCCCTCCTTTGGTTATAAAAAGGAGAACCAACACTATATATTGCGTCCCAGTTGCTATGTTGTTATCTTTAATGAGCATTATACGGAAATAGCAATTATTAAAAAAGGAACAAAGTATTTCTTGCCAGGGGGCGGTATGGAAAATGACGAAACACAGGAAACGTGCTTGCACCGTGAACTATTAGAGGAACTAGGCTGGCGGATAGAGATTAAGCAATATATCGGCAATGCTGAACGATATTTTTATGCTGAAAAAGAAGATATATATTATTTAAATGACGGTTATTTCTATCTTTGCAAGCAGATAGATGAACAGACTGATAGAATGGAGCAAGATCATATGTTACATTGGCTCTCCCCTTCCGAAGCACAACATCTACTGATACACGAACATCAACAATGGGCTGTGAAGCAAGTTTTAGCATTACAAAAATAAGATGAGCTCCTTCCTAAGAAAGAGCTCATCTTAACATTAACTCACTTTTTTCAAATTGAGAGCCGGCTTTTTTACCGCTCCTTTTTTCACAACATATAAACCGATAAAGATAACGAACCCGCCGACTAATTGCATCATATTCATTCTTTCCCCAATTGTTACTGCAGCGACAATAACTGCAAATAGTGGTACGAGATACATATAGACCATTACTTTTGTAGAACCAATTTTGCTGATGCCGACGTACCACATTGCCAGCCCAAAGACTGTCGCAAAAACAATGGAATAACCTAATGATCCCCAGCTTAGCATATCTGCTGGCCATGTTAATGCGTTTATATTAAATAAACAATATATAACAAGTGGCACAATGCCAATTAATGTAGACCAAGATGTTATGCGCATCGCTGAATATTTTGTGATAAGCGGCTGTGCAAGTATTGGATACCAGCCCCACGCAATGGCAGCGACTAATCCAATTCCATTTCCTAACCAAGCATACTCATATGTAGATTGATTCGTATGCCCTGTCAATAATACAAGCGCTGCTCCGCTAAACGATAATAAAGAGCCGATCTGAATTTTCATCGAAAAGCGCTCTTGTTTGTGTAATACTGCTAAAATCCCTGTGAAAATTGGTGACATTGCGATTAACAAAGACGCATTTGTTGCTGATGTATATTTTACAGATAACATAAATAACGTTTGATATAACGTTGTTCCAACAATTCCAACGGCTACTAATCTAAGCCAATCTTTTCTTTCAATACGTAACGATCGTTCTAAAATAAATGTAATCAATAATAATACCGGAGATGCCACTAAAAATCGTAAGCTATTAAATTGAATGGATGACATATACGCCACGCCATATTTTCCAATTGTGTAATTTGCTCCCCATATTAAAGCAACTGATATTAGGAGCCATTCCATTTGCCATCGTTTCATCCGAATCTCCCCTTCCACTACTTTAGCATAGTAAAATTGGCTGGATACTGCACCGTCCAATTGGCTGTTTTTTCACCCAGCCAATTTGCTATAATGAAAACAGCTAAAACTTGAAGGAGTCGTTTTATATGGAATGGCAGTTAGATACAGAAAGTAAAATCCCAATATACCAACAAGTTGTCGACTATATCGAAAGACGAATTATGTACGGAGAGCTTCCTCCTGGTAGTTTCTTGCCGTCAGAACGAAAACTAGCAATCCAGCTAAATGTGAACCGTAGCACTGTAACAACTGCTTATAATGAACTACGCGCTATGGGAATTGTGGAAAGTACAACTGGAAGAGGCACACGTGTCAGCACACATATGTGGGGTGTTTCACCAACATTCACGCCCAACTGGAGAGGTTTCGTAGATGGTGGAACTTTTTTACCGAATTTACCACTACTTCGTCATATTCGAGAGCAAGTCCAGCAAAATGAAAATATAATTGATTTCGCAAATGGAGAACTTGGTTGTAACTTGTTCCCCCATGAGCAGTTGCAAGAAATTTTACATAAACAACCTTTAACACAATCACTTAGCTATGATCATCCGCAAGGCTATCTTCCATTAAGACAAGCCGCAGCGAAATATATGAAAGATTACCTAAAAATTGAGGCGACCGAACAGTCGATTATGATTACTTCTGGGGCACAACAAGCACTTCATCTTATCGTTCAATGCTTATTAAATCCAGGTGATGCAGTTGCGTTTGAAAGTCCGTCACATTGTTACTCTTTACCCCTCTTCCAGTCAGCAGGTATTCGAATTTTTCCGTTGCCTGTTGATGAGAATGGAATTAACCCGGAAGATGTACATGAACTATACCGAAAGCACCGGATTAAAATGATTTTTTTAAATCCGAATTTCCAAAACCCAACCGGTACGATGCTTCATCCGAACCGGAGAAAGAAGCTGCTCTCTCTCTGCGCAGACTTACGTATTCCGATCGTAGAAGATGATCCTTCCAGCTTATTAACATTGGAAAATAAACAACCTTGCCCTACTTTGAAGTCGATTGATGAGAACGGAACTGTCATTTATGTTCATTCATTATCGAAAATGATTGCTCCAGGTCTTCGGATTGGTTGGCTTGTCGCTCCGCAGTCAGTAGTGGAAAGATTATCAGATGCACGGCATCAAATGGAATTAGGAATGAGTATTTTTCCTCAGTGGCTCATGCAGCAATTTTTTGAGACTGTTCCTTTTGATACGCATATGAAGCAATTACGGGGACAGCTCGTACAAAAAAGAGATATACTTATCGATTCCTTAAACTACTATCTTCAAGATAAAATTTCTTTTTTAAACCCGAATGGCGGGATTTACATATGGGGAAAATTAAAGGAACCTATTAATGAAAAACAGCTTATTATGCAAAGTCTAAAACAGCAAGTAGCCTTCATGCCTGGCAGTATTTTCGGGGCAAAAGATGGTTACATTCGGTTATCGTATGGGAAAGTAGATATGAATCAAATAGATGATGGGATTTCTCGTTTGCATGCAGCTATAACAGCTTGTCTACAATCAAGTGATGTTGAGTTGAATTGAACTACCCCCACCTACCTCTACAAGAGCTTGAGGTGGGGGATTCCCCTGTCTCTGTCCTCACAAAAACAGTTCCTCTCGTTCAACAAAGAGGATACAACGATATAGAGTTCGGTAGTGTCTGTATGTAAGACGACCTATTTTATCTTCCGACGAAAGGCAAACAAAATAGGTACAACTACTTTTTCTTATATCGAGGCTAGAACACTTTGTCATGCATCCAGTTCCTAGACTTGTTATCTGCTCTGGTAATAAGCGTAAAAATCTGGGACAAAGTGCTCTGTTTCTTTATGCAAACAATTTCTCTAGTTTTTTCTTTTCATTTTCAAACAAGTGTAACTGTTCGATTTGTAAAGCTTCTGTCGGTTGATCTACATCGTATAGCTGATAGAAATGATGTATGCGAATATCCAATTGATTGTTTAATTGATGCCAATGACTCCAGTGATGTGCGTCTTTCTTTGGAATATAAGGCTGAAGCACCCGAGGTACTTTTTCTTTATATCCTAATCCCCGGCGACCAATTGTAAAGGCCGCGGATTGATGAATAGAAATCCCGCTTACACTTCAATTTCATCTTTCCTGAAATTGAAGTGTAAGCGGGATTCACTTGAAAGACAGCCACGCCCCTTTTATCTGCACGATTCAAAATTGCGTTTGTCATCTTCGCATACGCGAACATACTCTTCATTCGATTTGCTCGCTTACTTCCATAGCAGTCCCCTGTTTTCGTTTGGGTTGTATCTAACTTCTCGATGACAACCGGCTTGTTATATCGCTCCGCTAAGTCCACTAAGCGAATCGCTTCCACTTCGATGATTTTTGTGATTTGTCCTGTAGATTTCCCCATAATAGAAAAACGAAGGGAACCACTTCCTTTATAATTTCCATCCTTCGTTACATTTGCCCAAGCAACATGCTCAAGATTACAATCTACACCGATGACACCATCTGATATGCTATAATTCGTGTGTGGATTTTCCGGTACATCGACTAAACACTTCACAATATAATAGGAACCATAGTCTTCCACAGACCATGCGATCGGTTTGCCATACTTTTTCTTATTCTTACACTGTA
Source organism: Bacillus pfraonensis (assembly GCF_050768835.1). NCBI lineage: Bacteria > Bacillati > Bacillota > Bacilli > Caryophanales > Bacillaceae > Bacillus > Bacillus pfraonensis. The sequence goes on from NZ_JAHCDO010000022.1 coordinate 69,958, forward strand.
ATTGGGTTGTGATTACTTCTTCAATGGCTTCTTGTCCATATGGGAACGTAACAGCTGGAAACATAAGTGTTTTCCCAGAACTTGTCGTCATCCACAATTCTTTTGTCTCAGGCACATACTGAAATACAAAATTGCCATGTTTAGAATCTTTCCGGCCAGATAGGATCAGTTGTTTATTTCGAGCACGAGAAAATAATGTTTTCCATTTGTCATGGTTACGTACAAACTCGCGGATGGTAAATTGCGAGCGAAACAGTTTTTTACTTCCAAATACTGCGCTTGGAATATGCGTTTGATCAGATGAAAGTTTTTGGGTTAAACGAGATTGTCTGTGGGTGAGATGACCAATTTTCGCCTGAATTCTTTTGATTTGCACATCTAAGTATTGGTGTTCAAACAAATATTCATTTAGCCAAATTAAGGTGTCTTTTTTACGGGATAAGGAGATGAGGTTGTTGTGCTTCGCAAAGCGGGTATTTTTCGGAAACGTCAGCGTTCCTTTCACACAACTTTGTTTGATTTTGCGAAGATTTGTTAGTTTTGTCCGTTCTTGTTTCAACTTTTTCTTGAGCTTCTTAAGCTTCTCTTGCGTTTGCTTCTCATATAGTTTTTGTAACGCCATTAAACCTGTAAACAACGCCTTTGCTTCTTGCGCCGCACTGTTTGCATAATAATCATTCAATTGATATTTCCGCTTGAGAACAAGATGAAGACTGTCTGGATACAACTTACGGTTCCAACGTTTTTCACGAACAATCGTTTGAAACGCAAAGCGTTTTGCCTGATTAAATGTTTCGATTGTCTCTGTCAATACACCTACCATTTCATACGATAGATCTATCTTGTAGATTCGTTTCGAAAAATACGCTTTCTTCACCTGTTCTCACCTCTTTTTATTTGATAAGATCATTATACACCAAACCGAACCCTTGTTCCACAAAAAAAGAGACGTTTTCTTTAAAAAGAAAAAAACGATTCATCCCCCACCTTCACTTCGTTTAGAGGAGGGAGTCTTCCCGGTTAAATCGATAAATTTTAACCAAAAAATCTCCACAAACCCATATTATATGGGAAATAAGCCGATATTATGCAACTCTGTATAAAAAGCTGCATAATATCGGCTTTAAGGATTTTATACGTTATAGAAGATTAACTTTTCGTTACATTAACAGAGCCTTTCTAATTAAAAATTATAGGAAAAGTAAATGTAACGAAAGCTGCCCAAAGTCCATAGACTGGCAAATACTTAGTAACGGCATCTTGGATAGTTGAAGGTCCGGATTTGTTTTGTAAAAAACGTATATAGGAGAGCATAATCCAAATTAGATTTGCCCAGATAAGTATGTTTACTCCTAAAACAGCAAGTCTATTAGGCGTAATCCCATAAGAAGAAAGTCTGAACACGATGGCCGACAAAGCCACACTGTCAATGATAAGCGCAAGAACAATTAAGGTGAAATTTATATAATCTGAAATGTTCTTTTTCTCGTCTGAGTCGCTCTCAATAATGGAAAATATGGTAACGGCCAATACACCAAGGAGTATTCCGTTGAAGGCTATCAGGAAATTGCGGTCCAAGAATGGATTTTTCCCGACCCATATAACCGTTATAAGATAGATCAACAATGTGACCAGGACAAGAGGACTAAAAATTTTAGCTATATATGGTGTAATATTCTTAGCAAGTTTAAGATTCATTGATACCAGGTATGTAGCCACAATAGCGAGAGCGGCAGCACCGAATAAAACGACATTACTAAAATAGAAGTCTTCTATATCCAAGTCAACAAAGCTAAATAACTGCATGGTTAATGCTGCTAGTACCATTCCGCTAACTGCCATGCTGGCGTAGAGAATACAATATTCCAAATTAAATTTAATATAGGCTAGTCTTGTACTGCCTTTTGAATATTCATTTCCTGTAAATGCAAGCCCTACCAATACCCATAAGAATATAGGAAGGTGTAAATAAGCAAGGATAATACTGTCTTTATAATTTAATGGTAGCATATTAAGATAAAACCCAGAAATTAAGAACAACGCTACAAGGGAATAAATAACACTTTTTTTCGGAGTATTATTGTAAACAAAATAGGCAGCAATAAAGGGAATTATACCAAAAGCTAGGTTAATTGGAGCAATTGCTTCCTGTTCGACAAAATGGAAAATGATCCTGGTGCTTATCCCGGCCAGAATGGCTAAAATGCCCATGAATAAGAAACCTTTTTGAAGCAAGGACGTTTTTTCTGTATTTGCCGTCTCATTGAAATGCAATCTTTCATACCAAACACCAAGAACCTGAGAATCAGGATTTTGTTCCCATGCGTGTGAGAATGACTTTTTAAAAGCTTTCGGGTCTTTTCTATACATTCTCTCCAACTCATGAGGGTTAGTAATATTTTCAATAATCAAATTGTTAATGTCCATCGTTATACCTCTCCTAATAATTGTTATATTAAGCTTCCTCCACAATGTTTAACTGTCTTCGTCACTTTTGTATTCTAAAATATCTCTAGGCTGACATTCTAAAGCCTTACAAATTGCCTCTAAAGTGGATAATCGAATCGCTTTTGCCTTTCCATTTTTCAATATAGAAAGGTTTGCCATTGTTATTCCAACCTGCTCCGAAAGTTCTGTTACGCTCATTTTCCTTTTTGCTAACATCACATCAATATTAATTATAATTGCCATTGTTATTCACCTCAGACCGTTAAATCATTTTCTGATTTGATATTAATTGCATCTTGTAAAAGTTTTTGGAGAACAGCCGCAAAGACTGCGATAACCATCGAAGCGAAAGGAACAACCAATCCGACAAAGATAACTCCTGGTGCGTCGTCGACTTCCGCAAAGATATAGAAGAGCGGCCAAACTAGCACATGCAAAATACTGATTGTGATGGCACAGTATTTGATTTTCTTTAAAGCTTTTACAGATAAATCGGAGAAAGCTTTATTTTTGTCAATATAGCATAAGAGTTTGAAAGCCTGATACAAAGCAAAGTAAAAAGGTATAGCCGATGCATCAAAAGCGATAAAAACGAGATATTTTATAAAAGCAAACTGTGGAAGCAATTTTGCTGCAAGATTCGCCATCTCAGGCACCAAAAAGATGCACAGAGCAAGAACTGGGACTCCTAAAAGAATAACAGCTATTTTTAAAAACAACGTTGTTACTTTTTCCATAAAAAGCACCTCACTTATTTATTCTGATTTTGATTTTAATATACAATTTATCGTTTTACAATAAATTTTTATTAATTTAAACAATATTTTTATTGTATGTTTTTTAAGCAAAAATAAAAAGCATTCCTCATTCAAAGAAACGCTCTATAACTTTAAACCATTAAATTTATAACTTGTACAGCTAACCTGCCCTTTAGTTTAAGCGCAAACCTTCACAATCTCTTTTGTATTTCAAACACAAATATCCAATTTTCAATACAGGTGCTGTTCAACGATCTGGCCCCTTAGTAGAGTAACTTTATTGCTACTCAACAGTTCCTTACTTCACCTTTCAGTGCAGATCTTCTTTTCACTATAAAAACATCCCTTTAGATAAACAGATCCAATGGTGCAAAACATCGCAATTTTTTTATAAACATCGCGTCTTTCTTATAAACTTCGTAACTTTATTTCAAATCCACAAGTGAAACTTTAATCACCCTTCATCAATCAGGCTTTTACGGGCAGTTGATCCCCCACCTACCTTCATTAGAAAAGTGAAAATAGCTCGCTCAGAATCGCAGGACGTCGGAATTGGACATTGCCTTCGCTGAATTTTGAGGTGGAGGTCTTACTACCCGCGAATAGCGGGATAAAATGAACATAAAACAGGTGCAAGAAAAATTTCTTGCACCTGCTTCCTTCAAACTTACTGACCCCATATTTTCTTAAAAGACTTCGTATATATGATTGCAATTACGGCTTGTGCAATAATAAATAGTGATCCAGTTATTGTTTTTATATTTTGATCCAATACTCCTAATACGCCAAATACTACACCAATTAAAATGAAGAATATACTTAGAGGAGGTGTAATTTTCATTAAGATTCTAAACTTTTTATTCATACAATCGCCTCCTATTCTTTTTTCGAAAAATTCTATGTATATAATAATTATACACAAAACAAATATAGAAATATATGGTGATTTTTACAATTCAATATAGTGTTTAATTGTACATTTTTAGGAGGCTTCCTTTCCCTTCAAACACCCATCTACTTTTTTAATCCACGATACATAGCAGTCGTCAATTCTTGTGCGTATTCATCAAGCTCTGGCATGCTGACGTCTTTTGCCAGCTGAATCGCCCTTTCAATGTCATACGGTACGCGAACAAGTTGAATAGAAAAACTCGCTGCCTCTTTTTGATTATACATTCCTTCAAAAATTAAATAAGAAGCTTGTGTAATTTCAAGCGGATTCCCTACACTTCCCGCATTACATAATGTTTTCCCTCTAAAATTTTGAACATATGCTTGATGAACATCTCCATAACAAACAACATCTGGTTTTCTTTCACCTTCGATATTTTCTGTCAGATCACTATTTTCAAACATGCTTACGCGCTCTTCTCTTGATGCATACGGTTGAATTCTTTCGTATAGACTTCGAGGTGAAGCATGAAACATTCGAATGAATTTCCCGCTCATGATAAACTCAATTGAAAAAGGTAACCCTCTTAAATAATCCTCATGTTCTTCTGAAAGCTGCCTTTGATGCCACTTTATTGTCTCAAATTCAGTTGGTTTTGTGATAAAATCATCCCAGTTTCCCATCACAACATGCTCGCATTCTTTCTGCACTATATCAATTACATCACTAGACTGCGGCCCTTTCCCTACTAAATCGCCTAAGCAAAAAATTCGTTCTATTCCTCTTAATTTTATATCTTCAAGAACCGCCTCTAACGCAGGGATATTACCATGAATATCTGAAATAACCGCTATTTTATCCATATAAACACCTCCAATTATTCTATATTTATTATATCTTTATTAAAAGATTTATACCAACTTGGAATATAGGATGTAAAACTATCATGTTCTTCTAAAGTCCTTCTTAGCCTCATTTTCATTCCATCTAGTAAATTAGGTGTGATTCGATTTGCCCACACAATATCTGCTGGGAAAATCATCGCTGCATACAGTGCATACAATTTCCAAAAATGAAGCGATGCTTCACCACCACAATACCCGTGAACTTGTCCAACCGCAAACGGTACACTTATATCATTTGTAAACAAAGGCATTTTGTAAAAATCATGAATCGGATCTCCAAAATCAAATCTTGCAAAATCAATAACAGCACGAAACTCATTACGATAAAACATAAGATTCGCTGGGTGAAAATCGTCATGTAAAAATACGATAGGCCGGCCTCGCAGTAAATGTTTATGATTTTCTACAAAAGTTAACACCGATTTTAAATCAATAAAATCAGTCTCATATTCTTCTAATGCTTGCAAGTATCTCTCGTACTTACTCCACCGAAACACTTCCCAAGATTCTTCTATATTCTTTCTCTTCACTGAATGAATTGTCTTTAATACTTCCCCTGCCCGTTTTCCAGCTAAGTATTGCTCTTTCTCAGTTAATTTCCCAAGTATGTCTTCCCCATCTTCTCCATCAATCCATTCAAATACTTGTACACATTGGTTTAATTTATCCAGATTTACGAAATAAAGTAGTTTTGGCATTGGTATCCCTAATGATTCAAAGTGGCTCATATATTCATATTCTTCAAGCTTACGTTCACGAGTCAAACTATCACACACTTTAATAAAATAGCGTTCCTGATTTGCTAATTCAATTTTATACTTTTGATCTAATGAAAATCCTTTTGAAATAACGGTACATTTTACTGCGCGAGGCCAATTTAATTGTTTTTCTAATTCCCTTAATACTTCTTGCACATTGATTCCCCCGATTAATATACGTATGAACTGTCTAGCACTTGCTTTTTACTCTTCTGCTTATTTGCTCCTTGTAATTCAACAGCAAAAGGACACTCCCCATGTTGTACTAACTGTTCTCGCACAAATCCTTCATCGATCGGTTCACAAAATTGGATGTTTACATTTTTTAGTACGATGCTTTGACAAAGTGCATTCCATTCTTTATGTTTTTCTGGTGAAGTCACTTGTACCTCAAGGATCTCTTTCCATCTTTCTACTGTTTCACGTACACTTTTCACAGCATAGTATATGGTCTGAATTTCTTTTACACCATTGCGATGCGGGGCAATGACACCTACTTCTTGTAAGTCTCTCCTTCTGTCCTCATCAACTTCTTCCCACTGTATAAAGAAAGGTAATTTCGGTCTACTCTCTTCCTGCTTTACAAATAACATTTTCCATTCTATAAGATGTCCGTCGTTTCTCATTCGCTTTCCTTCGAATGGTCCTTTCACTTGCAACCCTTTTTCCATAAGCTTTACAGCTAATTCTTCAATATGATTTGTACGAAGGGCAATTTGGAGCATTCCTTCTCCATGTTGCAATTTCTCAACAGTCTCTTGAACAAGTGGATTATCCGCTTTCTTCGCTTTATCTTCATGTTGCACCGCTAAAAATTCAATATAAGATAAATCAAAATAACATAAACTATTCCACGTTCCCCAGTTCGTATGTTCCCCGCCTTGCACGGTATGAAATCCAAGTTCCTTCATTTTCCCTTCTGCTTCTTTTGGTGTGCACCCAACAGCATGAACGAGATGATCAAATGCTAACATGATTTTCCCTCCCTTTATCTACATCTTTTTATTATATAACTGTTCTGTCATTTCAATCAATTTAAAAAACTTTAAAAACCCAGTTGCTTTATCAGATTAATATGCATTATAATAATAAAAACTAAATGTTAAGCTGATTGGAAAAACCAAAGGCTCTTTTCTCACTCGAGAAAAGAGCCTTTTTATTTATTATTACAGGGGGATTATACATGCAGAAATTAATTGTCTTTGCTATTATTGGTTTTTTTGCTCAACTGATTGACGGAGCACTTGGGATGGCGTATGGGGTAACATCTTCCTCATTATTATTAATGTTTGGAATCGCACCTGCTGTCGCTTCCGCTTCCGTACATTTAGCGGAAGTTGTTACAACTGCAGCTTCTGGTGTATCTCATATTCGATTTGGAAACGTTGATAAATATACTGTTTCCAGACTAACATTGCCTGGTGCAATTGGCGCTTTTGTCGGTGCATGTTTTTTAAGTAACTTACCAGGCGATTTAATTAAACCGTACATTTCACTCTTTTTATTTACGTTAGGCGTCTACATTTTATTGCGATTTATTATTCAAAAACAAATTGTGAAATCAAATAAACGTATGTCTGGTAAACAACTTATCCCACTTGGATTATTCGCTGGGTTTGTTGATTCAACTGGCGGCGGTGGCTGGGGTCCTATCACTACACCAGTACTACTGGCACGAGGAAATGAAGCACGCAAAGTAATCGGTTCTGTTGATACAAGTGAATTTCCGGTATCATTAGCCGCAACAATTGGATTTTTCATTTCATTAGGATGGGAACAAGTGAGCTGGGTTTGGGTATTTGCTCTTATGTTAGGTGGCATTTTGGCAGCTCCAATTGCTGCATGGTTAGTACGAATTGTTCCTTCCCATTTACTTGGTGTACTCGTTGGCGGGCTCATTATTTTTACAAATATCCGGACGCTGCTTACATCATTTAAAGTAGATCCAACAATTATTAACCTTTCCTATGTTGCAGTTGGTCTTATCGTTATTATTGCACTTTTCATTTCAGTTCGGAATCATTCCGTATCTGCAAAACAAAATGTTGGATATACGACTGGTCAAAAACGTGTTTTGCCTTAAATCAGAACGAGTTGTGGAGTATGGAGGTAAGCAAATGATGTGTTTGCTTACCTTTTTAATTCCTCACTTCAAATTTATTCATTTACAATTGTCGTACCTCTCTTTTCCACTTACAAACTTCATGCATTCATTCATAACTATGTTTACATAAACAATGTCGAATTTACTTTTCTGAATTTTCTTTTAATTTTAGAGGATTTTCCCTATCTTTTTGCGAAACATTTGTATAACAATTTTTTTATCATTTTTTACATATTTCAGTAGGTTCGGGTGGAATTTTGAAAACGTTTCCCATACAATAACCGATTATTTTTGATAATTTCCTACAAAAATTCCTTGCAATATTTTCAGAAACTAATTACAATTGCCATATATTAAAAATCATAGCAATGAACAAATCCTCATCAATCCGATGAGGTAGAGGTTGCGGCATTTATTAGTAAAACGGATGAGACACAGAGAATGTCAATGACTCCGCTTTAAAGGAAATGCTGCCGAAGTTTGTATTTCTTCTCTGGAAATATAGGCTGGGGCTGTCTCCGAATAGGAACAGAACTGTCACGTTTACAAAATACCGTGTAAACGTGGGGTGCTATCTTAACGGAAGGGTATGATGGGGTGGTTATTTGTGAAACGTTCCGCCAAATTCCTTTGGCGGTTTTTTGTATTTTTCTTCCCCGTTCCTTCCTAATCTTATAAGAAAAGGAGTGTTGAACATGAATAGCATGGCGAATCAAGCTACCTCTAAAACTCAATCTACACAAGGAAAAGGCGAACTAAGGCGTGGGTTAAAATCTCGCCACCTTACAATGATTTCTCTCGGCGGTACAATTGGTACCGGACTCTTTCTTGCTAGTGGTGGTGTCATTCACACAGCAGGACCTGGCGGAGCTCTCTTAGCCTATGCGGCAATCGGAATTATGGTTTACTTTTTAATGACAAGCTTAGCTGAATTAGCAGCGTATATGCCTGTCACGGGCTCATTTAGCACATACGCAACAAAATTTGTCGATCCATCACTTGGCTTTGCACTCGGCTGGAATTATTGGTATAACTGGGCAATTACTGTTGCAGCTGAACTAGCAGCAGTTACATTAATTATGAAATTTTGGTTTCCAAATACCCCTTCTTTAATTTGGAGTGGTCTTTGTTTAGCTATTATATTTCTTTTTAATTATTTATCTGTTAAAGGGTTTGGTGAAGCAGAGTATTGGTTCGCTCTTATTAAAGTAGCAACTGTTATTATCTTTTTAATTGTTGGATTTATGATGATTTTCGGCATTATGGGCGGCGAACCTGTTGGATTTAAAAACTTTACTGTTGCGGATGCACCATTTAACGGCGGTATCATGGCAATCATCGGTGTATTTATGGCTGCTGGTTTCTCATTCCAAGGAACTGAATTATTAGGTGTAGCTGCTGGTGAAACGGCTGATCCAGAACGTAGTATTCCAAAAGCAATTCGTTCTATCTTTTGGCGTATTCTACTATTCTACATCTTTGCCATTCTTGTTATCAGTTTATTGATTCCTTATACAACTGAAAGTCTTGCAGCAAGTGATGTAACAGTAAGTCCATTTACACTTGTATTTGAAAAAGCAGGTGTAGCATTTGCAGCTTCTGTTATGAACGCTGTTATTTTAACAGCTGTTTTATCGGCTGGTAACTCTGGTATGTATGCTTGCACTCGTATGCTTTGGGACTTAGCGCGTCAAGGAAAAGCACCAAAATTTTTAGGTAAACTAAATAGTCGTGGTGTACCCGTTAACGCTTTAATTGCAACATCTCTAGTTGGATGTGCTGCTTTCTTAGCTTCTTTATACGGCGACGGCGTTGTATATGTTTGGCTATTAAACGCTTCTGGAATGTCTGGCTTTATCGCATGGGTCGGAATTGCTATTAGTCACTATCGTTTCCGAAAAGCATATATTGCACAAGGAAAAGATTTAAATGACCTTCCTTATAAAGCAAAATGGTTCCCATTTGGTCCAATTTTCGCATTTGCACTTTGTATCATTGTTATCTTAGGACAAAACTACGGTGCATTTATGGGGGAATCAATCGATTGGAACGGTGTACTCGTTTCTTATATCGGATTACCACTCTTCCTTGTATTGTGGTTAGGATATAAATTTACAAAGAAAACAAAAGTAATACCTCTTGATAAATGTGAACTATAAGTGAGAAAGGTGAGCAAACGCTATGTTTGCTCACCTTTTTTTGCTGGAATGAATTTTCATATTGAAAGGATATACTCATTTTCTGTCGAATGGTGTATTACATGTGAAAAATCAACATAAAGAAGGTGTGACATACATGTTTGTAAATGCTCGAATTGAAACAGAAAGACTACATATACGACCTTATAGGATCTGTGATGCATCAGCCTTATACGAATTACAAAAACAACCTGAAGTAAATCTCTATATTCCAGAACCTATTTATTCTCTTAAAGAAATTGAAGATATTATTTACTGGAGCATAGATATGAATCAAAGAAATACTGTAAACCATATTGGTAAATTTAATCTTTCTATTATAGAAAAGACTTCTCAAAAATTAATCGGCTATTGTGGATTAGGTCCATCTGATTTCGAACCAACTTCAACTGAACTATATTACGCACTTTCGCGTGATACATGGGGAAAAGGTTTTGCCACCGAAGCAACGTCCGCTCTTTTACAATATGCTTTTTCAACTATTGAAATCGAGACAATTATGGCCTCCGTCTTTCCAGAAAATAAAAAATCTATTCATGTATTAAATAGACTTGGATTTGAATTCAAAGAAACTGTACAAAACTTGGAGAAAACACTTCAAGAATATGAAGGTATGCTGTACTTTCAGATTACAAAGGAGTTATTTTTACAAAAGGCGGTATTAAAATGAACATTACCCTTGAAGCTGTTTCTACAGCGCAAAGAGAGATATTAAGAAATTTTTATTCGTTATACTTACATGATTTATCCGAATTCTCTCCTACCCTTCATCCGAATGAAAAGGGATTTTTTGAATTTGATGCTTTTGAACTTATTTGTACTCGAGAAGAGCTTGTTCCCTACTTGATTAAATATGAAGAAAAATATATTGGTTTTCTTCTGTTTGCACGTTCACCATTCACCACACCTGAAACCAATTATTGTATTAACGACTTTTTTCTATTAAAAGCATATCGCGGTAAAAAGATAGCAAATCAAGCGATTTTAGAACTATTGAAACAGTACAACGGAACTTATTATGTCATGCAACTAAAAAATAACACAAAAGCGGTAAACTTCTGGAAAAAATTTTATCAAAAGAATGAAATCATGTATCAAGAAGTTGAGAAAATAATTGATAACGAATTATGCTTCACACAAACATTTACAGTTCGATCTTTACTTTCCAAACCATAATCTCTATGCGTGTATCATTCAACGAATCCCTTTACTTCCCTATTCCTCATGTTTTTGCAATAATAGAATAAGAACTATAAACGAAAGTTGGGATTCCATGAACATTCGCGTAACAGATGAGGCAAAAGCAATATTACATAAATCAAACGATAAAACTATTATACGTATTAGAGGTACGATGACGAATTCTTGCAGTATATTTGTTGATGTTGATTTAATTTTTGATGAATATAACTCAAATGAAGTTGTTTATGAAGAGGAACAACTGATTATTCAAATGGATGAGTTTGCAAAAGACTATGTTGGCGATACATTAAAACTTGATTATAAAACGACTGGTTTTAGTATTACGACTCCTAGTGAAACACTTGTGTATGGTTTATCGATAAAAAAATGAAGAGTCCCCCCTGTTTCTTAACCGAAGCATGGGGAATTCTTCATTTTTACTTTGTAGAACTTTTCTGAACTGACTTATTTCCCGGCGCAAACCAACCAATTAGGGCAATACCGACTAATACGCCATAGAAGATCAAAGTCCAAGCTGTACTGTGTGGAAAATCATGGTCTAAGACACCAATATCCTCATGGGCAAGTGTAATTACAGCAAGTTTGACACCGACCCAGGCAACAATTGCATATGCTGTTGTTTCCAATGCTGGACGTTTTTCAAGAAGTTGTACAAACCAGGTTGCTGCAAATTTAATTAAGATAAGTCCGGCAATACCTCCAAGAAGAACAACAATGAACTGTCCTCCATCCATACCACCGAAATCGTCTAGCGGTGAATCTGGAAGACCCAGGGCAAGAGCAACCGCAGCTAGTATCGAATCAATTGCAAAAGCAAGGTCAGCTAATGCAATCTTTCCTACTGTGAACCAGTACCCTTTACCTGCCGATTCCTTTTCATCGTCCTTATGAATATTCTTATTCTCTTTTCCGAATCGTGCCTGAATGACATGCTTTAATCCTAGGTAAAGAAGATAAGCTGCTCCTATTGCCTGTATCTGCCAGACATTTGCAATAAATGAAATAGCAAAAAGGGCAGCAAATCGGAAAGCGAAGGCCATAATGATTCCGTAATTTATAGCTCTTTTTTTCTGATCTTCGGGTAAATGCTTGGCTATCACTGCTAGTACAAGGGCATTGTCAGCCGATAACAATCCTTCTAATCCGATTAGAATTAATAGTGCCCAAGCATACTCTAGCCATAATGACTCCATCCACTTCTCTCCTTTCTAAAACTAAAAATTAGGTAAAAGCTTTGCTAACAATAGAATTTCCCATTAAGCCAAATGAAATCCTAAAACTTATGGCTAAAATATTTTGACAGTTACTTCTTCGTCTTCTATTTATTGTAATTTCAACCAAAACAAAAAAGTACCGCTAACTAACATGAATGACATTTTTAAACAACTTTATTATTATGAAACATGATTTGAAATAAAAACTATGACACCTTTGCGCTAAAGATTATTTTGGCTAGAAACGTTTTTACAGTTTTAATAATTTGTTTTCGGTGTAGGTTGAAGTGCCCCCAAAACAAAAAGTTTGCATATCATCATCTAGAGATATCAATTTTCTCGTTTCAGGTTCGTACAATAAATACTACAGCTACACCTATTTTATTTATTACTGTTAGCAGGTATCCTACTTACAAACCTAGAAGATAAAACAACAGACTTTTCCAGGAGTGATTCCTTATGAATATACTAGAACACGAAACGTAACAACCGTATATTGTAATTAGAGGTCCTCCCCCACTGTTTATTCACTACTCATATAATAAACAGGAGGATCTAATATGAAAAATGACAAATTATTTTTAGCACTTTTAGAAAATGCAAATGCGAGTTTTAGTGGATGGGATTTTTCCTTTATTACGGAAACGGGGCGTATGAAAAGTCAATTACTTTCGTGGTCTTACGGAAGCATGGCTTTCTCGCTTATGCAACATGCTACTTCTATGCTTGATATGGGAACAGGCGGGGGAGAATTTTTATCCTTGTTACGCCCTTTTCCTGCTACTATTTACGCGACGGAAGGCTATGCTCCTAATATTCCTATCTCCAAAAAGCAGTTAGAACCTTTAGGTATAGAAGTTGTAGAAGTAACAGATGATAACGCATTACCATTTGAAAATGGTCAGTTCGATTTCATTTTAAATCAACATGAATCTTACTCACCTTCCGAAGTAAAGAGAATCCTCTCTCCAAATGGCATCTTTCTTACTCAGCAAGTAGGTGGACTGGATTGCGCTGAAATCAATGAAGCGCTAGGGGTACCGCTTAATTCTGAATTTACAAATTGGAATTTAGAAACTGCTCTAAGTGAGATTAAGCAACATGGTTTTAAAGTTTTAACATATAAAGAAGAGTTTCCTGTTCAAAGGTTTTATGATATCGGCGCTCTCGTCTATTATTTACAAGTAATCTCATGGCAAGTACCTGATTTCAAAACTGAAACATATATAAATGAATTATATAAGATACATCAGATTATCTTGCAAAAAGGGTATTTTGATGCGAAACAACATCGCTTTATGATTAACACTCAAAATATATAAATTGAACTACCCCCACCTACCTCTACAAGAGCTTGAGGTTGGGGATTCCCCTGTCTCTGTCCTCACAAAAACAGTTCCTCTCGTTCAACAAAGAGGATACAACGATATAGAGTTCGGTAGTGTCTATATGTAGTAAGACGACCCATTCTATCTTCCGACAAAAGGCAAACAAAATAGGTACAACTACTTTTTCTTATATCGAGGCCAGAACACTTTGTCATGCATCCAGTTCCTAGACCTATTATCTGCTCTGGTAATAAGCGTAAAAATCTGGGACAAAGTGCTCTGTTTCTTTATGCAAACAATTTCTCTAGTTTTTTCTTTTCATTTTCAAACAAGTGTAACTGTTCGATTTGTAAAGCTTCTGTCGGTTGATCTACATCGTATAGCTGATAGAAATGATGTATGCGAATATCCAATTGATTGTTTAATTGATGCCAATGACTCCAGTGATGTGCGTCTTTCTTTGGAATATAAGGCTGAAGCACCCGAGGCACTTTTTCTTTATATCCTAATCCACGACGCCCAATCGTAAAAGCAGCGGATTGATGAATAGAGATGCCGAATTTCCGCATGTATTTCATCTTTCCAGAGATTGAAGTGTAAGCGGGATTCACTTGAAAGACAGCCACACCTCTTTTATCAGCACGATTCAGAATTGCACTTGTCATCTTCTCATACGCGAACATACTCTTCATTCGATTTGCTTGTTTATTTCCGTATCGATCTCCTGTTTTCGATTGGGTTGTATCTAACTTCTCGATGACAATCGTTTTATTATACCGCTCCGCTAAGTCGACTAAGCGAATGGCTTCCACTTCGATGATTTTTGTGATTTGTCCTGTAGATTTACCCATAATAGAAAAACGAAGGGAACCACTTCCTTTATAATTCCCATCCTTCGTTACATGTGCCCAAGCAAAATGCTCAAGATTACAATCTACACCGATCACACCATCTGATGTACTGTAATTCGTGTGTGGATTTTCTGGTACATCGACTACACATTTCACAATATAATAGGAACCATAGTCTTCCACAGACCACGCAATCGGTTTGCCATCCTTTTTCTTATTCTTACACTGTAATTGAGTTGTGATTACTTCTTCAATCATTTCTTGCCCATATGGGAACATAACAGCTGGAAACATAAGTGTTTTTCCGGAACTTGTCGTCATCCACAATTCTTTTGTCTCCAGCACATACTGAAATACAAAATTGCCATGTTTGGCATCTTTCCGGCCAGATAGGATCAGTTGTTTATTTCGAGCACGAGAAAATAATGTTTTCCATTTGTCATGGTTCCGTACAAACTCGCGGATGGTAAATTGCGAGCGAAACAGTTTTTTACTTCCAAATACTGCGCTTGGAATATGCGTTTGATCAGATGAAAGTTTTTGCGTTAAACGGGATTGTCTGTGAGTGAGATGACCGATTTTCGCCTGAATTCTTTTGATTTGAACATCTAAGTATTGGTGTTCAAACAGATATTCATTTAGCCAAATTAAGGTGTCTTTTTTACGGGATAAAGAGATGAGGTTGTTGTGCTTTGCGAAGCGGGTGTTTTTCAGAAACGTCAGCGTCCCTTTCACACAACTTTGTTTGATTTTGCGAAGATTTGTTAGTTTTGTCCGTTCTTGTTTCAACTTTTTCTTGAGCTTCTTAAGCTTCT
>NZ_JAHCDO010000023.1:0-59679 GCF_050768835.1 Bacillus pfraonensis
AGCCGAAGCCGCCTTTCAATTTCGCGCCATGAGGCGCAAAATGTTATCCGGTATTAGCCCCGGTTTCCCGGAGTTATCCCAGTCTTATGGGCAGGTTACCCACGTGTTACTCACCCGTCCGCCGCTAACTTCATAAGAGCAAGCTCTTATGAAGTTCGCTCGACTTGCATGTATTAGGCACGCCGCCAGCGTTCATCCTGAGCCAGGATCAAACTCTCCAATGAAGTTTGTCTAGCATCTAAAATAAAAATTGACGTTTCACGTTGTTTGTTTCGTTCAGTTTTCAAAGAACTCGTTTGTCGCTCATTTGCGACTTCCTTATGTTAACATCTTCGTTTTTCGATGTCAACTAAGTTTTTCAATTTCTTTTTTCGCTTTCTGCGTTTCTCGCATCAGCGACGGTTATTAATTTATCATAGATTGAATCCTATCGTCAACAACTTTTAATAAAAAATTCTTTTTCTTACATAACGGGTGCACTCTTCTGCATTTGCTACTCTTCGAAACAAACAAAAAATAATTTTATATCGTTCTTCCATTGTCTTTTTTACAACATCATGTATTCGCTCATCTGCAAAATCAAATAAAAGTTCATCTAACTCTCTCTTCAATACATATTCTATTTCTTTCTGTTCTTCTTTTGTAATCATAATCCCAAGCAAACTATCACCTCAACAATTACTCATATGTCTATGTAAATGCAAATTGATAAACCGCTATAAGCCATTTCCTTTTAGATAGGAGAGGGTATCCGATCATACACAAAAGCGGTCAGATCCTTTTTCTGCCTCACGCTGAGTAAAAATAAAGAGAAAAAACAAGTGGAGATTTCTTTTTATTTTCATAGCAGCAACTTATATATTAGAAAATCCGAATTGGGTATATGTATACGAAGTAACGTGATATATTCATCAACTCTAAGGACGAATGCATCATCCTTAAAATTAAAAATCACACTATATTGTCCATTATATCCATTTCCTACGATATTAATCGTTCAGTTCTCTTTTCAACTTTTTGAGCATATAAGTAACTGAAAAGGATTGGACAAAGGGGCGGAGTATTATGTTTTTCTTTTTTATAACAAGTAAACGTAAATTTAAGCACATTAGTTTAATTATTGTACTATCCTTATTTACAGCATGGCTTCTCTTTTTAAAGACATATTCTCATCAATCTGCTTTTTCAACTGCAACTGGTCCAAAAGTCATTTACAAAGGCGATACCGCAAAAAAACAAGTTGCGTTAACATTCGATATTAGTTGGGGAGATAAAAAGGCGCTTCCGATTCTGGACACTTTAAAAGAAAGAGAAATTAAAAATGCGACTTTCTTCCTCTCTGCAGCATGGGCAGAGAGACACCCTGACATTGTGGAACGGATTATACAGGATGGACACGAAATTGGCAGTATGGGATATAACTATACATCCTACACTTCTTTGGAAGCAAACGAAATGCGGAGAGATCTTTTACGTTCGCAAGATGTATTTACAAAGCTCGGCATAAAACAAGTCAAGCTCTTGCGCCCTCCTAGCGGGGAATTTAATAAAACTGTTCTTAAAGTTGCAGAATCTCTCGGATATACTGTTGTACACTGGAGTAATAATTCAAACGACTGGAAAAATCCTGGTGTAAATAAAATTGTATCAACCGTTGCTAACAATTTACGAGGGGGAGACATCGTTTTATTACACGCTTCTGATTCGGCACTTCAAACAAATAAATCTTTACCGCTGCTTCTGCAAAAATTAAAAAGTGATGGCTATGAGCAAGTATCGGTATCACAACTTATTTCTAATACAGATGCAAAAAGTAATGATATAAAGTAAAACTTTAATCACTAGGGAGTTCTTCATTCCCCACCTACCAATAGCGAGTAAAAGTCAATCTATACTAAAAAGAGTACAACACCTCACACAAAAGGCGTTGTACTCTTTTTCACTCTCATCTTCTTAACTTGCTGACTTACTTTTTTGTTGTCCTATTAAACGATGTAATATGAGTAACTGATATGCATTACACAAAAGAAGCGGGATAACCATTAAATATAACCAATCGGTATCATTAATCCGGAGCGCCGGTACCCATTCAAGAATTGTTACGACGACCATAAAGAATAAAGCAGGTATAAATGCTTTCTTATTCGTCTCTTTACTCTTTATATAGGCTACAATTGCCCCAAATAAAAATAATATTCCAGCCACAAGAATATTATTTCCAAACGAAACTTCTCCATTTGCAACGAGTACCGACCTTAAATAAACGAAATCAAACAGTACAAATGCAATGAAAAAGAGCTGAACTGCGTTCCAAAGAGAAGACGACCGAAACATTCCTAGTCCAAAACGATGAACTGTTAAATACGCAAAAAAGCCCATTTGACTAATTACACTAAAAATAAATCCAACCCCAAGTAACCAAAAAGAAATCATTAGAATCTCTTTTCCGTCGAAATTTTGAAAAAATTTAGCGTACTTGTCCCATCCTAAAATAAAACCAATAAGGATTGTACTAATTCCCCCAAGCAGTAACGTCGTTAAAAATAGTCGTACCCATTTTCGGCTATTCACAACCCATCCCCCATTATTGATATATTTCTACTTAAATTGTATCAATGACAATTTCAAAAAGCTAGCCATGAACATGTATAAATTCCTCTAAGATATTTATATTAAAAAAGAGAACTGTGTTGAAAGGAGCTCCAACTAATGAAACGGATGCTGCTCATTTTAGTTTCTTCACTTCTTTTCACTACACTTACCGCATGTGCGCAAGGAGAAGAAGCGAAACCTGAATTAGATTACGATCAAACAAAAAAAATGATTGTCGATATTTTAAAAACTGATCAAGGGAAGAAAGCAATCCAAGATGTATTAACAGATGAGAAAGTGAAACAAGCACTTATATTAGATGAAGCCGTAGTCAAAAAAACGATTGAAGATGCAATGGTATCTGAAAAGGGGCAGCAGCTTTGGGAAAAACTATTTAAGGACCCTGAGTTTTCAACGAAATTCGCCAAAGGTATCGAAAAAGAACAAACAACCTTAATGAAGACTCTATTAAAAGACCCTGAATACCAAGCAGGTGTTATAGAAATTATGAAAAATCCCGAAGTGGAAAAAATGATGCTACAAACAATGAAAAGCAAAGAGTATCGTCAATATTTGCAACAAGTATTAACAGAGACTGCTGAAAGCCCACTCTTCCAAACTAAGATGATTGATATCATTAGTAAAGGTATTGAAAAAGCTGAAAAAGGTGGCGGAGCTGAGAAAAAAGAAGGTGGCGGAGAAGGCGGATCACAAGACGAAAAACAAGAACAAAAGTAAAACGAATCTCTACACATAAGAATTTCCCCACCTCTACATATGTAAGGCGGGGAAATTTTCTACTCGTAGAGGTTTATTTTTGTTTAACTGATGTTCTATCAATAACTTGCTCAGCTATTGTCCTGTAGATGACACCTGTTTTATGTGTATCCTCGTATACTGATGGTGCAAAATCATCTTTATTCCAATCTGGTTGCTGAAGTGGAATTCGCCCTAATACATCTGTTTGTAATTCTGCAGCTAATTTATCTCCTCCGCCTTTGCCAAACACATACTCTTTCTCACCGGTTACTTTACTTTCGAAGTAAGCCATATTTTCAACAACCCCAAGAATACTATGTTCAGTACGAAGTGCCATAGCACCTGCACGAGCTGCTACAAATGCCGCTGTTGGATGAGGTGTTGTTACAATAATTTCTTTACAAGATGGTAGCATTGAATGCACATCTAAGGCCACATCCCCTGTACCTGGTGGTAAGTCTAATACTAAATAATCTAAATCTCCCCATTCCACCTCTGTGAAAAAGTGATTTAACATTTTACCAAGCATTGGTCCTCTCCAAATAACAGGAGCATTGTCTTCTACAAAGAAGCCCATTGAAATTACTTTTACCCCTAAACGCTCTACAGGAATAATTTTATCGCCCCTTACGATTGGACGTTTTTCGATTCCCATCATATCTGGTACACTAAAGCCATATATATCAGCGTCAATAATACCAACTTTCTTTCCTAAACGAGCTAATGAAATTGCAAGGTTTACAGAAACCGTTGATTTACCAACCCCACCTTTTCCACTTGCAACCGCTAAAAATGTTGTTTTAGAATGCGGTGATAGTAAAGATTCGCTTCCTTGTTCTTCCTGAGGCGGCGCAAATTGAGCTAGCTCGTCCTCTGTAAATTCAGCAAAACGCAAACCAACCGTTGCGGCTCCAAGTTCTTTCACAAGCTTTACAATAGCTGACTGCAATTGCATTTGTTCAGCAGTCCCTGTTTTTACAATCGCAATTTTAACACTGACATGCTCTTTCTCAGGCTTTACAGTTACCTCTTTAATTGCATTTGTTTCTTTCAATGTTTTATGTAGAAATGGATCAGTAATCCCTTCAAGTGCTTTCACTACTTGCTCTTTCGTTACCATAATCAGCCCAGCCCCCTGTATGAAAAGTAAAGTAATGTTAAATGAATTGGGTTTGTATATTTTCATTCCAAAAATAAATGCGTTTTCATTTCCAGTATAACATATTTTCCGAAAACTTCGTTAACGAGAGGAATTCAAAAAACCCTCCTTATTCAGGAGGATTCCCTTTCTCCGTAAAATAACGTAGTATTCCACGGTATATAGCAGCTGCCACCTTTTGCTGATATTTCTCCGAATTTAACATATATCGTTCATTTACATTGGATAAAAAACCAGCTTCAATTAAAGCACCAGGTGTTTTTGCATACTTAAGCAAATAAACATGAGAGATCGTTTTAGCAGAACGGTTTGTATTTTCTAAACTCGTTCGTAATTCAGCCTGTATAAACTTCGCTGCTCGTTCATTTTCGATTAAAGAGCGGTAATAAAACGTTTGTGCTCCTTTTGATCCACTACTCGTCAGGGCATTTAAATGAATGCTCGCAAAAAAGTCTACATCGGGCTTATTAATAATTTCTACACGCTTTTTTAAATCTTCTGCCTTACGTCTACTATATGATTTTGTACTTTTGTCAGCTAAATCATAATCTCCCTCTCTCGTCAAAATAACTAAAGCTCCTTGCTCCTGCAAATAATCTTGTACCATTTTTGTAATTTCAAGCGTAATATTTTTTTCCACTATGTCCTGACCACCAACTGCCCCTCCATCTGGTCCACCATGCCCAGCGTCTAATACAATTACTTTCCCAGATAAGGGTAAGTTCCAAGCCCGCCACGACTTTGTAATTTGAAATTCTTGTTTTACCAAGAAAAACAGTACAACTGCAGCAAGCATAAAAGAGATAATCCGAATTCTCTTCATACCTTTCCTCCTCCAGCTAGTCCCTCTAATTACTTATATGGGACAAGAGGAAAGTTTATGCTTTTCTTAATGCAGCTTTAAGCGATATCTTCTTTCACCCTTTTCGTATCCCTCACGCCACCATGAACTAATAAATTGCGCACAAGATTCATAAAGCAATTCCTCATCGTTCGATTCTATCTCCCGCATAGTCGTGCTTGTTAAAAATTGAAACAACATCTCCGTTAATTGCTGTTCCTCTTCTAATGCTCTATATTTCACATCAAAAAAAGATTCACCATAATAGCCAAATTTGCTATATCTTGCTCCTAATAAGTACGATTCAATTCCCAGTTCAATACAATAATCCTCATACTGCCTGTGCAATTCTTTCATATCGAAAGCATCACGAATATTGGACCTTAACGTTTTTAATGATAATTCGCGAAGCATCTTTCGCTCATATTTCAACTGCTTTTCTTTTTGTTTTTCTTGTAAGGTAACAATGACATTCATAGTACTTATAAACCTCCCTAATACGTATTAGTCTAAGCTTCTGAAGAAGAAGCATACGTGAGAAGGTAGCACTAAAATATTCCAAGCTATAAAGTGAAACTTTAATCACCCCCCGACAGAGAGGCGCTTTTTGCCTCGTCCGAGGAGGCGAAACGACCGGAGATTCTAGCCGCTAGAGCTGGACATTGCTTTCTCTGAATTTTGAGGTGGGAGTGTTCCTAACCGCTAATGTGGGATAAATAAGAGGACTAAAAATACTTGAGGATAATTATATAAGGAAAAGGCAATATAAAGTGAAGCTTTAATCAGTGGGCTTTTCTCTCACTCCCACCTATATCTTTGTCATCTCTCTTTCAATATTAAGATAGGGGTCTTAGTGCCCGTTAATGCGGAATAAAATCTTTCTCTTTAGATGGAAGAGAACATCTAGCCATGAATAGCAACTGTCACCTGTCCTATGAGAAACTAAAACAAAAGAAATATAGGAGTGCAGGTCACTTTTCACTCTTCGTAGCAGCGATTTATATGTTAAAAATCAAAATAGATTTATTCCATAAACTCACAATCGATGATGGAAGCCTCAACATATAGTTCCATTAGGCATAATAAAAACCCCAGCCAAGTGGCTGGGGTTTGAAGTTCGCAAAAATTAACGTTTTGAGAACTGAGGTGCACGACGTGCGCCTTTAAGACCGTATTTTTTACGCTCTTTCATACGTGCGTCACGAGTTAATAGACCTGCACGTTTTAATGTTAGACGGTATTCTGGGTCAGCTTTTAATAAAGCGCGAGAAATACCGTGACGAATAGCACCAGCTTGACCAGTGTATCCACCACCATTTACGTTTACAAGTACATCGTAGTTACCTAAAGTTTCTGTTGCAACTAGAGGTTGTTTCACTACTTCACGTAATGCAGCAAATGGGATATAGTTTTCAAAATCACGACCGTTAATGATAACGCGTCCTTCGCCTGGAACTAGGCGTACGCGCGCTACTGAACTCTTACGACGTCCAGTACCATAGTATTGAACCTGTGCCAAAGTAAGCCCTCCTTTAATTAATTATCCGCGAAGTTCGTAAACTTCTGGTTTTTGTGCTTGGTGTGGATGCTCTGCTCCAGCATACACATTTAATTTTTTAGACACTTGACGTCCTAAACGTCCTTTTGGAAGCATGCCTTTAATTGCAAGCTCTAACATTTGTACAGGGTAGTTTGTACGCATTTCTAGAGCTGTTCTTTGTTTAAGACCACCTGGGTGGTTAGTGTGACGGTAGTAAATTTTATCGTTTAATTTATTACCTGTTAAATGAATTTTCTCAGCGTTAATAATAATTACATGATCACCCGTGTCAACGTGTGGTGTAAATGTAGGTTTGTTTTTACCACGTAAAATGGATGCTACTTCACTAGCAAGGCGACCTAAAGTTTGACCTTCAGCGTCAACCACATACCATTTACGCTCAACTTCGTTAGCTTTTGCCATAAAAGTCGTACGCATTTGTTTCCCTCCTCGTTATCTTTTCCATAGAAAAAATCTATTGTTTATCTTAAACACGATTTCCTTCCGGGGCTAATCGTGGTTTTAGAAACAATACCATATGTTATGATATCCTTTTGAGTTTCTAATGTCAAGCAAATGTTACACCAGGATTAGTTGTTATAGTTTACCTGCCATAAATAAAGCCCATGCCCTGGCACCATCTTCCCAGCAAAACGACGATCTTGTTTTTTTAAAATCTCTGGAATGCTGTCAGGATCAAGTTTTCCTTGTCCTACGCTAAGTAGCGTACCAACAATAATTCGCACCATATTATATAAAAATCCATTGCCTACAAAACGAAAAATTAATTCATCTTCTTGTTCGATTAAATCTATTTCATAAATTGTTCGCACTTTATCTTTTTTGTCAGTTTTTGCCGAGCAAAATGAAGTAAAATCATGCGTACCAATAAAATAAGGAATTGCCTTACGAATAGATTCTATCTCGAGTGGATATGGATACTGATATACGTAATTTCTACGGAATACATCAGCTGTTTTAGATAATAATACCCGGTAACGATATTCTTTTCTTTCCACACCGTATCGCGCGTGAAAATCTTCTGTTTTTTTCTCTACTTGCAAGACCACAATATCATCTGGCAACATCGTATTTAAAGCATTCATCCATTGCCATTCTTCAAGCGATAACGATGTATCAAAATGGATCACCTGTCCTCTTGCATGAACAGTAGAATCTGTCCGCCCTGATGCCTGAACACGAACAAGCTCTCCTTTATGCAATTTTTGCAGTGCTTTCTCTATTTCTTGTTGCACAGTACGATGCTGCGGTTGAATTTGATAACCGCAAAAGTTGATGCCATCATATGCAACTGTACATTTTATTCTTTCCATTTCTCTATTCTCCATTATGATCGCACCCATGCTAGAATACACGCTAAACAAAGTAAACTCACTATTGTTAACGTATCACTTGTTTTCCAGCGTAGCTGCCTAAATTTAGTACGTCCCTCACCGCTTTGATACCCACGTGCTTCCATTGCAATCGCTAAGTCCTCAGCACGTTTAAATGCACTAATAAAAAGCGGTACAAGTAAAGAAATAACCGCCTTTAATCGATCTTTTATCGGCCCGCCAGCAAAATCAATACCACGGGATGCTTGTGCTTTCATAATTTTGCTCGTCTCATCCATTAATGTGGGGATAAAACGAAGAGAAATGGACATCATTAATGCGATTTCATGCACAGGAACCTTTATACGCTTTAACGGCTTTAACAACGTTTCCATACCGTCAGTAATTTCAATAGGTGTTGTTGTTAGTGTTAATAATGTCGTCATTAAAATAATGACAAAGAATCGTATAGAAATATATATCCCTTGCTCTAATCCCTTTTCATGTATCGAAAACCAACCAAGCTGAAGAAGTACATCCCCTTCTTTATTTGTAAAAATATGCAGAAAAAATGTAAACAGAAAAATCCATAAGATTGGTTTTAAGCCCGAAAGTACATAACGAATCGGCACTTTTGCAAAAAATAAAGCAATGAGTGCATATAAAAATAAAAGTCCATATGAAATCGCATTATTTGCTAAAAAGACAACAAATACATATAAAAAGACAATCAACAGCTTCGCACGTGGATCAAGTTGATGAATGAGCGACTTACCTGGAATATATCTCCCAATAATCAACTGCTGCATGATTCATGACCACCTTTTCGTAACACCTGTACAACTTCATGAGTAAGATCCTCTAAAGATAAGGTAGCCTTTGGAATCGAAATACCAAACTTCTCTTCAATTGCACGTTTATACTTTAAAGACATTGGAAGGTCTACACCGATTTGTTCTAACTCATCTGCATGTAAGAATACTTCCTCTGCTGTTCCTTGCAAAAAGACCGTTCCTTTATGCATAACCACAATTTGATCTGCATACTTGGCAGCATCCTCCATATTATGAGTAACTAAGATTACTGTCAAACCCTGCTCCTTATGAAGCTTATAAAACATCTCCATAAGCTCTTGTTGTCCCTTAGGGTCAAGCCCTGCTGTCGGTTCATCTAATACGAGAACTTCAGGTTCCATTGCAAGTACACCTGCTATTGCAACACGTCTCATCTGTCCACCACTTAACTCAAATGGAGAACGCGCTAATAGCTCTGGATCTAGTCCTACAAGCTCAATTGCATCCCTTGCCTTTTGTCTTGCCTCTTCTTCCGATACTCCGAAATTTGAGGGCCCAAAACAAATATCTTTCTCAACGGTTTCTTCAAATAACTGATGCTCTGGAAATTGAAAGACAACCCCTACTTTTTTTCGCAGTGGCTTTAATTTCTTTTCTTTCTTTTGCGAGGAAATCAAATGCTTCCCAATTTGAACCGTACCATTTGTCGGTTGCAATAAACCATTTAAATGTTGAATCATCGTTGATTTGCCCGAACCAGTATGGCCGATAATGGCATAATACCCCCCACTTGGAAACGACACGTTTACATCATAAAGCGCGCGTCTTTCAAATGGAGTTTTATATTGATAACGATGCTCTACTGTTTGGAATGTAATCTCCAAAGTTCGTTCACCAAGCTTTCCATTGTAAGATGCGTATTTTGCAGTGGAATATCATTTCTTTTTAATAATTCTGCTATTTTTACTGAGAATGGTACATCTAACCCGATTTCCCTAAGCATATGAGAGGAATTAAAAATTTGCTCTGGCATACCTGCCTCTAATATTTCTCCCTGATTCAAAATGATAACACGATCTGACTGTGCAGCTTCTTCCAAATCATGCGTAATCGATAATACGGTAATGCCTTTTGTATCCACAAGCTTCCTAACCGTTTCAATTACTTCACGTCGTCCTTGTGGGTCTAGCATCGATGTTGCTTCATCCAATATTAAAATAGATGGTTGCAATGCTAACACACCTGCAATCGCCACACGTTGCTTTTGTCCACCAGATAACGAATGAGGCTCCTCATTAAGAAAATCTTCCATTCGGACCATCTTAAGTGCTTGATTCACCCGTTCTACCATCTGTTCCCGAGGCATCCCGATATTTTCAAGACCAAATACAACATCATCTTGCACCGTTGTCCCAACAAATTGATTATCTGGGTTTTGAAATACCATACCTATTTGTTTTCGAATATCCCATACCGTTTCTTCAGATAAAATCATTGTATCATTTACAATAATCGTTCCTGATTCCGGTAAAAATAAACCATTTAATAATTTTGCCAGTGTAGACTTCCCTGAACCATTTTGTCCAATTACAGAAACCCATTCTCCCTCATATAAGGAGAATGATACGTCTTTTAGCGCATAAGAAGTTGCCCCGGGATATTGAAATGATATATTTTGTGTGCGAAGTTTCTCTTTTTTCAATGCAAGGCACCCTCTCTCACTACTTCATCAAGTTAGCCTATTTTCTATATTTAAAAAAAAAGGGCCACGACCAGTTACTTGAAAAGAACTGTCCTGCCCTTTTAATTATCATTATACTAACTCGATAATTACCATTGGTGCTGCGTCTCCGCGACGTGGACCAATTTTTGCAATACGAGTGTATCCGCCTTGACGCTCAGCATAGCGTGGAGCTACATCAGCGAATAATTTTTGAAGTGCATCTTGACCAGTCTCAGCATTAGCAACTTCATTGCGGATGAAAGATGCAGCTTGACGGCGAGCATGAAGATCTCCGCGTTTACCTAAAGTGATCATTTTTTCCACTACAGAACGAAGTTCTTTTGCACGAGTTTCTGTCGTTTGGATGCGCTCGTTGATAATTAAATCAGTAGCTAAGTCACGTAACATAGCTTTACGTTGCGCACTTGTACGGCCTAATTTTCTGTATGCCATTCGTAGTTCCCTCCTTTGTTGATGAGATTAAATCCTCAGTCGTCTTTACGTAAGCCTAAACCTAATTCCTCAAGCTTATGCTTAACTTCTTCTAAGGATTTACGTCCTAAGTTACGAACTTTCATCATATCTTCTTCTGTTTTGTTCGCAAGCTCTTGTACAGTATTAATTCCTGCACGTTTTAAGCAATTATAAGAACGAACAGAAAGATCAAGTTCTTCAATAGTCATTTCTAGAACTTTTTCTTTTTGATCTTCTTCCTTCTCGACCATAATCTCAGCATTTTGTGCTTCATCAGTTAAACCAACGAAGATGTTTAAATGCTCAGTTAAGATTTTGGCACCTAAAGAGATAGCTTCTTTTGGCCCGATGCTTCCATCCGTCCATACATCAAGCGTAAGCTTATCATAATTTGCCACTTGTCCGACACGTGTCTTTTCCACTTGGTAAGTAACACGTGATACTGGAGTATAAATAGAATCAATAGGAATAACTCCTATTGGTTGATCTTCGCTTTTATTTGCATCAGCTGGCGTATACCCACGGCCACGCTTTGCAGTTAAACGCACGCGGAAATGCGCATCCTTTGCTAACGTCGCAATGTATAAATCTGGATTTAAGATTTCAACATCACTATCGTGAGTAATATCTGCAGCTGTGACAATACCTTCGCCCTGTACATCGATTTCCAACGTCTTCTCTTCCTCAGAGTAGATTTTAAGAGCTAACTTTTTCAAGTTTAAGATGATCGTTGTTACGTCTTCTACTACGCCCTCAACTGTTGAAAACTCGTGTAATACGCCATCGATTTGGATGGCAGTTACAGCGGCACCAGGGAGTGAGGATAAAAGAATACGACGTAGGGAGTTACCCAAAGTAGTACCATATCCACGCTCAAGCGGTTCAATCACGAATTTGCCATACTTAGCATCTTCGTTAAGTTCAACCGTTTCGATTTTCGGTTTTTCGATTTCAATCATTAACTAAACCCTCCTTCAAAACGTCGAAACCCCGGCTAAACAAAGGAAAAACCTCTGTCTAACCGAAAGTCCCCCTTAGGCAGTTCCCGATTGTGCACAACAAGCGATGTTTCTGTACGAAATTTCTCGATAATGCATCATATCCATTATAGACAAAAGGGAAAATTCTATACAGAAAAATTAAACACGACGACGTTTTGGCGGACGACATCCATTATGAGGAACTGGAGTAACATCTCTGATTGCTGTTACTTCTAGACCTGCAGCTTGAAGAGCACGAATTGCAGCTTCACGACCAGCACCAGGACCTTTTACAGTAACCTCTAAAGTTTTTAAACCGTGCTCCATTGCAACTTTAGCAGCAGTTTCAGCAGCCATTTGCGCAGCGAATGGAGTAGATTTACGAGATCCACGGAAACCAAGTGCACCAGCACTAGACCAAGAAAGCGCGTTACCGTGAGTGTCTGTAAGTGTTACGATTGTGTTGTTGAAAGTAGAACGAATATGAGCTACACCAGCTTCAATATTCTTTTTCACACGTTTTTTACGAGTGTTTGTTTTACGTGCCATTGTTAGTTCAACCTCCTTTACTTATTATTTCTTTTTATTTGCTACTGTACGACGTGGACCTTTACGTGTACGAGCATTGTTTTTAGAGTTTTGACCACGAACTGGTAAACCACGACGGTGACGAAGACCACGGTAAGAACCGATCTCCATTAGACGTTTAATGTTAAGAGATACTTCACGACGAAGGTCTCCCTCAACTTTAATACGATCGATGATATCACGGATACGTCCTAATTCGTCTTCCGTTAAATCACGAACTCGTGTTTCTTCAGAAACACCAGCTTCAGCAAGAATTTTTTCAGCAGTTGTGCGACCAATGCCGAATACGTAAGTTAAAGAAATAACAACGCGTTTGTCACGAGGAATATCTACACCTGCGATACGTGCCATTCCGAATGCACCTCCTTCTGATTAACCTTGTTTTTGTTTATGTTTAGGGTTTTCACAAATAACCATTACTTTTCCACGTCTACGAATAACTTTACATTTTTCGCAGATTGGTTTAACTGACGGTCTTACTTTCATGTCTCGAACCTCCTTAAAGATTACGGAGTGCTATATTATTTAAAACGGTACGTAATACGACCACGATTTAAATCGTACGGAGATAATTCTACCGTAACTTTGTCTCCTGGTAAAATACGAATGAAGTTCATACGGATTTTACCAGAAACGTGAGCCAATACGACATGCCCATTCTCTAATTCTACTTTGAACATAGCATTTGGCAACGTTTCAAGAACGGTACCTTCGACTTCAATTACATCATCTTTAGCCATTCAATAGTTCTCCCTTCTTCAGTAACATTTTACACTGCTCTGAAATCCCGGAGAGCCAGCTACTTATAAAGTGGTAAGGATTTCGTATCCTGCTTCTGTAAGAGCAATCGTGTGCTCGAAGTGGGCACACCATTTACCATCTACCGTTACCACTGTCCAGTCATCAGATAGTGTTTTTACATATCGTCTTCCTTGGTTCACCATCGGCTCAACACAGATGACCATGCCCGGCTTTAATCTAGGACCTTTATTTGGTGGACCATAGTGCGGGATTTGAGGGTCTTCATGTAAGTCTTGCCCGATTCCGTGACCAACATACTCCCTAACGATCGAGAATCCATTGTCTTCAGCATACGTTTGAACCGCATGTGAGATATTGGATAATCTTTCGCCTGGTTTTATTTGTTCTAGACCAAGATACAACGATTTTTCTGTGACATCAAGTAGCTTTTGAACAGATTCAGAAATGTTTCCTACTGGATACGTCCATGCAGAATCTCCATGGTACCCATTGTATTTCGCACCAATATCGATACTGATGATATCGCCTTCTTGGAGCTTGCGCTTTCCTGGAATCCCATGTACAAGCTCTTCATTTACAGAAGCACAGATGCTTCCCGGAAATCCGTTGTATCCTTTAAAAGATGGCGTAGCACCATATTTTCGAATCGTCTTTTCCGCTATTTGATCGAGCTCTTTCGTTGTAATTCCTGGAGCAATATGCTTTTTCAACTCTTGATGAGTTAAAGCAACGATCTTGCCCGCTTCTCGCATGATCTCTATCTCGCGAGGAGTTTTGCAAATGATCATTACGCTAAGCCTCCGATGAGAACATCGATATCAGCAAATACTTTATTGATATCTTGCTCACCATTAATGCTTTGTAAGTAACCAAGCTCTTCATAGAAATCAAGCAAAGGTTTTGTTTGCTTAATATTTACCTCTAAACGATTCGCTACAGTTTCTTCATTGTCATCAGAGCGTTGATATAATTCGCCACCACATTTATCGCACACATCAGCTTTTGCTGGTGGATTGAATTCTAAGTGGTAAGTCGCACCGCACTCTTTACAAATGCGACGGCCTGTAAGACGTTTTAATAACAATCCTGAATCCACATTAATGTTTAAAACATAGTCGATTTTTTTGCCAAGATCTTTCATTATCTCTTCAAGAGCGGATGCTTGTGCAACTGTTCGTGGAAAACCGTCTAATAAGAAGCCTTTCACACAGTCTTCTTGGCTTAAACGTTCACGAACGATTCCAATTGTAACTTCATCTGGAACAAGGGCACCTTTATCAATAAAAGATTTCGCTTGTAAACCAAGTTCAGTTTCAGCTTTCATAGCTGCACGGAACATATCTCCTGTTGAAATGTGAGGGATGTTATACTTGGCAACAATCTGTTCGGCTTGTGTACCTTTACCAGCACCAGGAAGCCCCATTAAAATTAAGTTCATCTTTGTTCCCCCTCAATACATGAGCATGTAGGGAAGACACATCTTCCCACTTACTCACTGCTTGATAAACCCTTTGTAATGGCGTTTTACCAGTTGGCTTTCTAGCTGCTTCATTGTTTCTAAAGCAACGCCGACAACGATTAACATACTCGTTCCACCGATCTGAGCAGATGGAGGAAGATTCCCCAGTTTCGTAAAGATAACTGGTAGAACTGCAATCGCTGCTAGGAAAATAGATCCTACAAAGGTCAAACGATACAAGATTTTTGTTAGATATTGTTCTGTATTCTTACCCGGACGAATACCTGGAACATATCCACCTTGCTTGTTTAAGTTCTCTGACATTTGCTCTGGATTAACCTGAACAAATGCATAGAAATATGTGAAGGCTACGATGAGCGCTACATATATTATCATTCCCACTGGGTGAGAATAGTTAAAGTTTTGGATAATCCACTGCGATACATCATGTTTCGGGAAGAACTGTGCAATAGTTGGAGGTGTAATTAAGAATGAAACAGCAAAAATTACTGGAATAACACCCGCACTATTTACCTTAAGCGGTAAATGTGTGTTTTGTGCTCCAGCATAACTACCATTTCCTCCTGTTACACGCTTCGCATATTGAATTGGGATCTTTCTAACAGCTTGCTGAATGAAGATAACTCCAACAACAACTGCTAGCACAGCTAGTAAAATCAATACAACTTTAACGATACTCATGAACAGTTGATCTCCGACATTTTGAAACTGTTGTTGATACACTTGAGATATTACACTTGGGATCGCTGCGGCAATGCCAGCAAAGATAAGGATGGAAATACCATTCCCTACACCTTTTGCTGTAATCTGTTCACCTAACCACATTAAAAATGCAGTACCAGCAGTCAGTACCGTAGCAATGTATAAATAAGTGCTCCAACCTGGATTCAAAATTAACTGCCCACCTACCATACCGTTAAAACCGATTGACATACCAAACCCCTGAATAAACGCAAGAACAATTGTAAAGTAACGCGTGAATTGTGTTAATTTACGACGGCCCATTTCGCCTTGCTTCGCCCATTCCGAAAATTTAGGAACAACATCCATCTGCAATAATTGCACGATGATGGATGCTGTAATATACGGCATGATTCCCATCGCGAAGATGGAGAAGTTTTTCAAAGCGCCACCGCCAAATGTATTTAGGATTCCTAATGCATTTAACTGATCTTGTGCTTTCAGTACGTCTCCATTTGTAAATGGCACTGGGATAAACGTGCCAATCCTGAATACGATTAACATCGCTAAAGTGAATAATATTTTACGTCTTATCTCAGCAACGCGCATAAAGTTGGAGATTGTACGAAACATTAGATCACCTCAACTGTTCCGCCAGCTGCTTCAATTGCTTCTTTAGCACTTGAAGAGAACTTGTGCGCTTTAACAGTTAGTTTTTTCTCAACTGCTCCGCTTGCAAGAACTTTAACACCATCGTTTAACTTGCTGATAACGCCAGTTTCCAGCAATAATTCAGGTGTTACTTCTGTACCATCTTCAAAACGGTTTAACGTCGCTAAGTTTACAATAGCAAACTCTTTGCGGTTAATGTTTGTGAAGCCGCGTTTTGGTAAACGACGGAATAATGGAGTTTGACCACCTTCGAAGCCAAGACGAACACCACCGCCAGAACGAGCGTTTTGTCCTTTATGACCTTTACCAGCAGTTTTACCGTTACCAGAACCGATACCGCGACCGACACGGTTACGTACTTTACGAGAACCTTCTGCAGGTTTTAATTCATGAAGTTTCATTCCCAGGCACCTCCTTATATTAATGAGTTATCCTTAAGCTTCTTTTACAGTTACAAGGTGAGAAACTTTGTTGATCATACCAAGAATAGCAGGAGTTTCTTCCTTAACTACAGTTGAATTCAACTTTTTAAGACCTAAAGCTTCTACAGTCGCACGTTGATCTTGCGGACGACCAATTACACTACGAGTGAGGGTAATTTCTAACTTTTTCGCCATTTGTTTTCCCTCCTTCTTAACCTAGTAGCTCTTCTACAGATTTACCGCGTAATTTTGCAACATCTTCAGCACGCTTAAGTTCGCTTAATCCGTTCACAGTAGCGCGAATCATGTTAATTGGTGTGTTAGAACCAAGAGATTTCGAAAGAATATCTTGTACACCAGCTAATTCAAGAACCGCACGAACTGGTCCACCAGCGATTACTCCAGTACCTTCAGCAGCAGGTTTTAGGAATACTTCACCAGCTCCGAAATGTCCGATGATTTCGTGTGGAATTGATGTACCAACTAATGGTACTTCGATTAAGTTTTTCTTAGCATCTTCGATAGCTTTGCGAATAGCATCTGGTACCTCTTGAGCTTTACCAGTACCGAATCCAACATGACCGTTTTTATCACCAACTACAACTAGTGCAGCAAAGCGGAAACGACGACCACCCTTAACAACTTTCGCAACACGGTTTATCGTAACTACACGTTCTTCAAGTTCTAATTTACTTGGGTCAATGCGACGCATCAATTTTCCCTCCTTTGACCATTAAAATTGTAATCCAGCCTCACGAGCAGCTTCAGCTAGAGCTTTAACACGGCCATGGTATAAGTAACCACCGCGATCAAATACTACTTCTTTAACACCCTTCTCTACAGCACGCTTAGCAACTAATTCGCCAACTTTCGTAGCAGCTTCAGTGTTGCCTGTACCGTTAAGAGCAAGGTCTTTATCAAGAGTAGATGCACTTACTAATGTTACACCATTCACATCATCAATAACTTGAGCGTAAATGTGTTGGTTAGAACGGAACACGTTTAAACGTGGACGCTCTGCAGTACCAGTAAGTTTAGCACGTACACGTGCATGTCTTTTCTTACGAGTCGCATTTTTATCAGCTTTAGTGATCATTCTTGTCACTCCTTTCTTTCACCTAACGGGCTTACTTAGCAGTTTTACCTTCTTTACGACGAACAACTTCACCTTCGTAACGAATTCCTTTACCTTTGTAAGGTTCTGGAGCACGTACAGCACGAACGTTAGCAGCGAATTCGCCAACACGTTGCTTATCGATACCTTTAATCACGATCTTAGTTGGAGCAGGAACTTCAACTTCAAGACCCGCTTCAGGAGTCATTTCAACTGGATGAGAGTAACCTACGTTTAATACAAGTTTGTTACCTTGTTTTTGAGCACGGTAACCAACCCCGATTAATTCAAGTCCGCGAGCGAAACCTGTAGTTACACCTTCAACCATGTTACCTAGTAAAGCACGAGTTGTACCGTGTAATGCACGGTGTTCCTTCTGTTCAGATGGACGCTCTACTGTTAGGATGTTTTCTTCAATTTTGATAGACATATCAGCATTGAATGTACGAGTTAATTCACCTTTAGGTCCTTTTACTGTTACAGTATTGTTTTCTGCTACTGTGATAGTAACACCTGCAGGGATTTCAAGAATCTTTTTACCAATACGAGACATGTTGTCACACCTCCGTTCGTTTCAATATTAATTACCAAACGTATGCTACTACTTCTCCACCAGTTTGTAATTGACGAGCGTCTTTGTCCGTCATTACTCCCTTAGATGTAGAAACAAGAGCGATACCTAATCCGTTAAGTACACGTGGTACTTCGTCAGCTTTTGCGTAAACGCGTAAGCCAGGCTTACTGATACGTTTTAATCCAGTGATTACACGTTCATTGTTTGCACCATATTTCAGGAAAATACGAAGGATACCTTGTTTGTTATCCTCGATGTATTCTACATCACGAATGAAACCTTCACGTTTTAAAAGTTCAGCGATCTCTTTTTTGATTTTAGAAGCAGGAACCTCTAATTTCTCATGACGTACCATGTTCGCATTACGGATGCGAGTAAGCATATCTGCAATTGGATCTGTCATCACCATGTGTTTTACCTCCTTCCCATTTGTGGGTTTTACCAACTAGCTTTTTTAACACCAGGAATTTGACCTTTATATGCAAGTTCACGGAAACAAATACGGCAAAGTTTAAATTTGCGGTATACAGAATGCGGACGACCGCAGCGCTCGCAACGTGTATACTCTTGTACTTTAAACT
Source organism: Bacillus pfraonensis (assembly GCF_050768835.1). Classification (NCBI taxonomy): domain Bacteria; kingdom Bacillati; phylum Bacillota; class Bacilli; order Caryophanales; family Bacillaceae; genus Bacillus; species Bacillus pfraonensis. The sequence goes on from NZ_JAHCDO010000023.1 coordinate 19,071, forward strand.
TAGGAGTACGCTTTTGTTTCGCAATCATAGATTTTTTAGCCACGTTTTCGCCTCCTCTACTTAGCGTTGGCTTCCATTATTTTTGGAATGGCATACCGAATTGTGTTAAAAGTTCACGAGCTTCTTCATCAGTGTTCGCTGTAGTAACGATTACGATGTCCATACCGCGGACTTTGCTTACTTTATCATAATCAATCTCAGGGAAGATAAGTTGCTCTTTAACACCTAATGTATAGTTACCACGACCATCGAAAGATTTCTTAGATACACCACGGAAATCACGTACACGTGGTAAAGAAACAGATACTAATTTGTCGAAGAACTCATACATTTGCTCACCGCGTAAAGTAACTTTCGCTCCGATTGGCATACCTTCACGTAGACGGAAACCAGCGATAGATTTCTTAGCACGAGTGATTACAGGTTTTTGACCTGCGATTTGAGTTAATTCTTCTACAGCATTGTCTAATGCTTTAGAGTTTGCTACCGCATCACCAACACCAGTGTTGATAACGATCTTTTCGATCTTCGGTACTTGCATTACAGATTTATAGTTAAACTTGCTCATTAGAGCAGGAGTAATTTCCTTTTGGAACTTCTCTTTAAGGCGATTCAATGAAGTGACCTCCTTTCTTAAGAAAATTATTTATCTAATAATTCACCAGATTTTTTTGCAATACGAACTTTTTTACCATCTTCCACTTTGTAGCCTACACGAGTAGGTTCACCAGTTTTCGGATCTAATGGCATAACATTAGAAACGTGGATAGGTGCTTCTTTCGTGATAATTCCACCTTGTGGATTTAATTGAGATGGCTTAGAGTGCTTCTTAACGATGTTAACACCCTCAACGATAACACGGTTTTGTTTTGGGAAAGCAACTAGGATAACACCTTGTTTTCCTTTGTCTTTACCAGTGATTACCTGTACTTTATCACCTTTTTTTACATGCATCTTAATTCTGCACCTCCTTAGCAAGGCAATACCTTAAATTATAGAACTTCTGGAGCTAAAGAAACGATCTTCATGAAGTTGCTATCACGTAGTTCACGAGCTACTGGTCCGAAGATACGAGTACCGCGTGGGCTCTTGTCATCTTTAATGATAACAGCTGCGTTTTCATCAAAACGGATGTAAGAACCATCTGGACGACGAGCACCGCTCTTCGTACGTACTACTACTGCTTTAACAACGTCACCTTTTTTAACAACGCCACCTGGTGTTGCTTGTTTTACCGTAGCAACGATAATATCACCGATGTTAGCATATTTACGACCAGAGCCGCCTAATACCTTAATTGTTAAAAGTTCACGTGCACCAGAGTTGTCAGCAACTTTCAAACGAGATTCTTGTTGGATCATGTTATGAAACCTCCCTTCGGACTTAAAATTCCGATTCGTCTATTTAGATAATAACCGCTTCTTCAACGATTTCAACTAAACGGAAACGCTTAGTAGCAGAAAGCGGGCGAGTTTCCATGATTTTTACGATATCGCCAACTTTTGCTTGGTTTTGCTCATCATGCGCTTTGTACTTCTTAGAATACTTAACGCGCTTTCCGTACAAGGAATGAGTTTTGTAAGTTTCAACTAAAACTGTAATCGTTTTGTCCATTTTGTCAGATACAACACGACCAGTATAAACTTTGCGTTGGTTACGTTCGCTCACTTTGCAAACCTCCCCTCAATTTATCGATTAATTCCGATCTCTCTTTCACGAACTACAGTTTTCATACGAGCGATCGCTTTACGCACTTCACGGATGCGTGTTGGATTCTCTAATTGTCCTGTAGCAAGCTGGAAGCGAAGGTTAAACAACTCTTCCTTTAACGCTTTAACTTTTGTTTCGATTTCGGCAGTGGTTAATTCACGAATATCATTAGTTTTCATTAGATTCACCACCATTTTCTTCACGTTTTACGAATTTACATTTCACAGGTAACTTGTGAGCTGCAAGACGTAATGCTTCGCGTGCTACCTCTTCAGATACACCCGCGATTTCAAACATAACTTTCCCAGGTTTTACTACTGCTACCCAGCCTTCTGGTGCCCCTTTACCGGAACCCATACGTACTTCTAGAGGTTTTGCAGTGTAAGGTTTAGAAGGGAAAATTTTAATCCAAACTTTACCGCCACGTTTCATGTAACGAGTCATTGCACGACGAGCTGCTTCGATTTGACGGTTAGTGATCCATGAAGCATCTTGTGCTTGAAGACCGAATTCGCCAAAAGCAACTTCAGTACCACCTTTTGCACGACCACGCATTTTACCACGATGCTCTCTACGATATTTTACGCGTTTAGGCATTAACATATTATTTTCCTCCTTCCTCAGAAGCTTTCTTTTTTGTAGGAAGGACTTCTCCACGGTAGATCCATACTTTTACGCCTAATTTACCGTATGTTGTATCAGCTTCAGCTGTTGCATAGTCAATATCAGCGCGAAGTGTATGAAGTGGAACAGTTCCTTCACTGTAAGATTCTGCACGAGCGATATCTGCTCCGCCAAGACGACCAGAAACCTGTGTTTTAATACCTTTAGCACCTGCGCGCATAGCACGTTGAATAACTTGCTTTTGTGCACGACGGAAAGATACACGGTTTTCTAATTGACGAGCGATATTTTCCGCTACTAATTTAGCGTCAAGATCAGCTCTCTTAACTTCTAAGATGTTGATGTGTACACGCTTGCCTGTTAATTGGTTAAGAGCTTTACGAAGTGCTTCAACTTCTGTACCACCTTTACCAATTACCATACCAGGTTTTGCAGTGTGAATTGTAACATTTACACGATTTGCTGCACGCTCGATTTCTACTTTAGAAACAGAAGAATCTTTTAAGCGAGCTGTGATGTATTCACGAATTTTGATGTCTTCATGAAGAAGTGTAGCGTAATCTTTCTCAGCGAACCAGCGAGATTCCCAATCACGAATAACACCGACACGAAGACCGACTGGATTAACCTTTTGACCCATCGATTATCCCTCCTTCTTTTCTGATACCACAACTGTGATGTGGCTTGTGCGTTTGTTAATTTGGCTTGCACGACCCATTGCACGTGGACGGAAACGTTTTAACGTTGGACCTTCGTCAACGAAAACTTTCTCTACAACTAAGTTGTTTACATCCATTTCGTAGTTATGCTCTGCGTTTGCGATTGCAGATTTTAAAACTTTCTCTACAACTGGAGAAGCAGTTTTTGGCGTGTGGTTAAGGATAGCGATCGCTTCACCCACTTGCTTACCTCGGATTAAGTCTACTACTAGGCGAACTTTACGAGGAGCAATACGAACTGTTCTCGCTACTGCTTTAGCTTGCATTGAAGTGCCTCCTCTCATTATCTTCTAGTTTTCTTATCGTCAGCATCATGACCTTTATACGTACGAGTTGGTGCGAATTCACCTAACTTGTGGCCAACCATGTCCTCAGTGATGTATACAGGTACGTGTTTACGACCGTCATATACAGCGATTGTGTGACCGATGAACTGAGGGAAGATTGTTGAACGACGAGACCAAGTTTTAACAACTTGCTTTTGCTCAGTTTCGTTTAACTTTGCAACTTTACTCATTAAGTGATCATCGACAAATGGTCCTTTTTTTAAGCTACGAGCCATTTTGGTGCCTCCCTTCGTGATTGCCGTACGGTTCCAGAAGTGAACCGTACTACAACCCCATTATTTTTTACGACGACGAACGATGAATTTATCAGACGCTTTGTTTTTCTTACGAGTCTTGAATCCAAGAGTTGGTTTACCCCATGGAGACATTGGAGACTTACGTCCGATTGGTGAACGACCTTCACCACCACCGTGTGGGTGATCAACTGGGTTCATTACAGAACCACGAACTGTTGGGCGTTTACCTAACCAACGAGAACGACCTGCTTTACCAATCTTGATAAGTTCGTGTGATTCGTTACCAACTTGACCTACAGTAGCACGACAAGCAGATAATACTAAGCGAACTTCACCAGAAGTTAAACGTACAAGTACGTATTTACCTTCTTTACCAAGTACTTGAGCAGATGTACCAGCAGAACGAACTAATTGTCCACCACGACCTGGTTTAAGTTCGATGTTATGAACAACAGTACCTACTGGAATGTTGATTAATGGTAATGCGTTACCAATTTTAATGTCAGCATCAGCGCCAGACATAATTTCCATACCTACTTCTAAGTTTTTAGGAGCAAGAATGTAACGTTTTTCACCGTCAACGTAGTTAATTAATGCGATATTCGCAGAGCGGTTTGGATCGTATTCGATCGTAGCAACGCGTCCTGGAATTCCATCTTTGTTACGTTTAAAGTCGATGATACGGTATTGACGCTTATGTCCGCCACCTTGGTGACGTACAGTGATTTTACCTTGGTTATTACGACCAGCCTTTTTGCTTAAAGGTGCAAGTAAAGACTTTTCCGGTCTGTCAGTCGTAATTTCAGCGAAATCATTCGTAGTCATGTTACGACGACCATTAGTAGTTGGATTATACTTTTTAATTGCCATCTCAATTTCCCTCCTTCTTTAGTAAGAATTAAACACCTTGGAAGATTTCGATTTCTTTGCTGTCAGCAGTTAGCTTAACGATCGCTTTACGACGACGGCTAGTAAAACCAGCGTGACGACCAACGCGTTTTGCTTTCGGCTTGTAGTTCATGATGTTTACTTTCTCTACTTTAACATCAAAGATCGCTTCTACAGCATCTTTAACTTCTGTTTTATTAGATTTAACGTCCACATCGAACGTGTATTTTTTTTCAGCCATCATTTCCATAGAACGTTCAGTGATAACTGGGCGCTTAATGATATCACGAGGATCTCTCATTATGCAAGCACCTCCTCTACTTTTTCCACTGCCGCTTTTGTCATGATTAGCTTATCATGATGAAGCACGTCTAAAACGTTTACGCCATCAGCAGTGATTACTGTTACTCCAGGAATGTTGCGAGCAGATAACTCTACAGACTCGTTTGCATCAGCAGTTACGATAAGAGCTTTCTTCTCAACAGCTAATCCTTTAAGTACTGCTACCATGTCTTTTGTTTTTGGTGCATTTAACACTAAGTCTTCAAGAACTACAACGTTGTTCTCAACTACTTTAGTAGCTAATGCAGATTTGATTGCTAAGCGACGAACTTTCTTAGGAAGTTTGTAAGCATAGCTTCTTGGTGTAGGTCCGAATACCGTACCACCACCACGCCATTGAGGAGAGCGGATAGAACCTTGACGAGCACGTCCAGTTCCTTTTTGACGCCATGGTTTACGACCTCCACCGCGCACTTCAGAGCGATTTTTTACTTTGTGTGTACCTTGACGTAAAGATGCACGTTGCATCATTACAGCTTCAAAAAGTACAGCTTCATTTGGTTCGATACCGAAAATAGCTTCAGCTAATTCGATTTCACCAACCTGTGAACCAGTTTGGTTATATACAGTAACTTTTGGCATTGGAATTCCTCCTTCCTATTGTGAATTATTTGCTAGCCTTCACAGCGCCTTGAACAACTACAAGAGATTTCTTAGCACCTGGAACGTTACCTTTTACTAATAATAAGTTGCGCTCAGCGTCAACTTGAACGATTTCTAAGTTTTGAACCGTAACTTGGTCTCCACCCATACGTCCAGCAAGTTTTTTGCCTTTGAATACACGGTTCGGAGCAACTGGGCCCATTGAACCAGGACGACGGTGATAACGAGAACCGTGAGACATAGGTCCGCGAGATTGTCCGTGGCGTTTAATAGCACCTTGGAAACCTTTACCTTTAGAAATTCCTGTTACGTCTACGATTTCACCTGCAGTGAAAACTTCAACTTTTACCTCTTGACCAACCTCTAGTCCGTCCACGTCTGCATCGCGGATTTCGCGAATGAAGCGCTTAGGAGCAGTAGATGCTTTAGCAACGTGACCTTGTTCAGGTTTGTTAGCTAATTTTTCACGTTTGTCGTCGAACCCTAACTGAATTGCATTGTAGCCATCAGTTTCAGTTGTTTTCTTTTGAAGAACAACGTTTGGAGTCGCAGCGATTACTGTTACAGGGATTAGCTCACCGTTTTCAGCAAATACTTGAGTCATACCGATCTTTCTTCCTAAGATTCCTTTGGTCATGAGTTACACCTCCTACATTTTTTAAGTTATATGAATTATAGTTTGATTTCGATATCTACACCAGATGGTAAATCTAAACGCATTAATGAGTCTACTGTTTGCGGAGTAGGGCTCACGATGTCGATTAGACGTTTGTGCGTGCGCATTTCGAATTGCTCACGAGAATCTTTGTACTTATGAACAGCACGAAGAATTGTGTAAACAGTTTTTTCAGTTGGTAATGGGATCGGACCAGAAACTGTTGCCCCAGAACGCTTAGCTGTTTCTACAATTTTCTCAGCTGACTGATCAAGAATACGGTGATCGTAAGCTTTTAAACGGATACGAATTTTTTCTTTTGCCATTATTTTCCCTCCTTCGTTCGCCTATTTCTTAAATAGACCTTCTCCATGGAAATTTCCTCACACCATGCCATGGCAAAGCGGCCGGGTGTGTCAGCAACCTTCCACTTCATCGCAGTCAAAGACCAACATTGTCTATTATACAATGTTATTCGTCTAGATGCAAGCATCTTTTTGTTTGCATCTGCTTTTCTCTACTTTTGCTATTATACATGGCACTTTAAAGAATTTCAAGTTTTCATCTGTAGTAATTGATTTTACAGTTTATGGATGTTTTGTTTTGCAGATTTATATATTATAGAAGAAACTCGTTCAAAAATATAAAATATCAATTTTTATAAAACAAAAAACTCAAGGGAAGACCCCTTGAGTTTTTAATAATCTATTTAAAGATTACTCAGCGATGATTGTAGCAACTACACCAGCACCTACAGTACGTCCGCCTTCACGGATAGAGAACTTAGTTCCCTCTTCAACTGCGATTGGAGCGATAAGTTCAACAGTCATTTCGATGTTGTCGCCAGGCATTACCATTTCAGTACCTTCTGGTAATTGGATGATTCCAGTTACGTCAGTTGTACGGAAGTAGAATTGTGGACGGTAGTTAGCGAAGAATGGAGTGTGACGTCCACCTTCTTCTTTAGATAAAACGTAAACTTCAGCTTTGAATTTAGCGTGAGCTTTTACAGAGCCAGTTTTAGCAAGAACTTGTCCACGTTGGATGTCTTCACGAGAAACCCCACGAAGTAGAGCACCGATGTTGTCACCAGCTTGAGCTTGGTCAAGAAGCTTACGGAACATTTCAACACCTGTTACAGTTGTAGAAGCGTTCTCTTCAGCAAGACCGATGATTTCTACTACGTCACCAACTTTAACTACTCCACGCTCTACACGACCAGTAGCAACTGTACCACGACCTGTGATAGAGAATACGTCCTCGATCGGCATTAAGAATGGTTTGTCAGTGTCACGTTCTGGAGTTGGGATGTAAGAATCAACTTCAGCCATTAATTCGATGATTTTTTCTTCCCACTCAGCTTCTCCTTCAAGAGCTTTAAGAGCAGAACCTTTAACTACAGGGATATCATCGCCTGGGAAGTCGTATTCAGATAATAGATCGCGAACTTCCATTTCTACTAATTCTAATAATTCTTCGTCGTCTACCATGTCGCATTTGTTTAAGAATACAACGATGTAAGGTACACCTACTTGACGAGAAAGAAGGATGTGCTCACGAGTTTGAGGCATTGGGCCATCAGCAGCAGATACTACTAAGATACCACCGTCCATTTGAGCAGCACCAGTGATCATGTTTTTAACATAGTCAGCGTGACCTGGGCAGTCAACGTGTGCATAGTGACGAGTTTCAGTTTCGTACTCAACGTGTGCAGTTGAGATTGTGATACCGCGCTCTCTTTCTTCTGGAGCAGCATCGATTTGATCGTATCCGCGTGCTTCAGCACCACCAGCTTTTGCAAGAACTGTAGTGATCGCAGCAGTTAATGTAGTTTTACCATGGTCAACGTGGCCGATAGTACCGATGTTAACATGGGGTTTAGAACGTTCGAATTTAGCTTTAGCCATTCTAAATTCCTCCTTAAGTTATATAGGTTATTTTATATTTAGACTAGAAAGTGAAACTTAAGTCCCACTTTCTAAGCTTACATAAGTAGTTATACTTGAACAATCGATAAAAATCAATTATTCACCTTTATTTTTTTTGATAATTTCTTCAGAAACAGACTTTGGTACTTCTTCATAATGGTCAAATACCATAGAGAATGTTCCGCGTCCTTGCGTGTTAGAACGTAATGACGTTGCATAACCGAACATTTCAGAAAGTGGAACCATAGCGCGAACAACTTGTGCGTTACCGCGAGCTTCCATACCTTCTACACGTCCACGACGAGATGTTACGTCACCCATAATGTCACCCATGTACTCTTCAGGAATTACAACTTCAACTTTCATCATCGGCTCAAGAATTACTGGGTTACATTTAGAAACCGCAGCTTTAAGTGCCATAGATGCAGCGATTTTGAACGCCATCTCAGAGGAGTCAACATCATGGTAAGATCCGTCAACTAATGCAGCTTTAATGTCTACTACTGGGTATCCAGCAAGTACACCATTTTTAAGCGCATCTTCAAGACCTGCTCCTACAGCTGGGATGTATTCACGTGGAACTACACCACCGACGATCTTGTTTTCGAATTCGAATCCTTTACCTTCTTCGTTAGGCTCGAACTCAATCCAAACGTGACCGAATTGTCCACGACCACCAGATTGACGTGCGAACTTACCTTCAACTTTCGCAGCAGAGCGGAAAGTTTCACGGTATGCTACCTGAGGTGCACCAACATTTGCTTCTACTTTGAATTCACGGCGCATACGGTCAACGATGATATCAAGGTGAAGTTCACCCATACCAGCGATGATTGTTTGGCCAGTTTCTTGGTCAGTGTGAGCACGGAATGTTGGATCTTCTTCAGAAAGCTTAGATAATGCTGTACCCATTTTATCTTGGTCAGCTTTAGATTTTGGCTCGATAGCTACAGAGATAACTGGCTCTGGGAATTCCATAGACTCAAGGATAACAAGGCTCTTCTCGTCACAAAGAGTATCACCAGTAGTAGTATCTTTTAAACCTACAGCAGCAGCGATATCACCAGCGTAAACTGTTGAGATCTCTTCACGGCTGTTAGCGTGCATTTGTAGGATACGTCCTACACGCTCACGCTTACCTTTAGTTGAGTTTTTCACGTATGATCCAGAGTTTAACACACCAGAGTACACACGGAAGAACGTTAACTTACCAACATAAGGGTCAGTCATGATTTTGAATGCTAGAGCTGAGAATGGCTCTTCATCGCTAGACTTACGTTCTACTTCTTCATCTGTATCCGGAAGAGTACCTTTAATAGCAGGTACATCTAATGGAGATGGTAGGTAGTCGATAACTGCATCTAACAGAATTTGAACACCTTTGTTTTTGAATGCAGAACCACAGATTACTGGGAAGAATTCTACAGAAGTTGTAGCCTTACGGATACCAGCTTTAAGCTCTTCTACAGTGATTTCTTCACCTTCTAGGTACTTCATCATCATTTCTTCATCAAGCTCAGCTACCGCTTCAATAAGTTTTCCACGGTATTCTTCAGCTAGTTCTTTATGCTCTTCAGGAATTTCGATACGTTGAATATCTGTTCCTAAATCGTTACCGTACATGTAAGCACATTCTTCAACAAGGTCAATGATACCATTGAACTCATCTTCAGCACCGATTGGTAACTGAATTGGATGTGCGTTTGCTTGTAAACGATCGTGGATTGTTCCTACAGAGTATAAGAAGTCTGCACCGATTTTATCCATTTTATTAACGAATACGATACGAGGTACGCCGTAAGTAGTAGCCTGACGCCAAACAGTTTCTGTTTGTGGTTCTACACCAGATTGTGCGTCAAGTACTGCTACCGCGCCATCAAGTACGCGTAGAGAACGTTCTACTTCTACTGTGAAGTCTACGTGTCCTGGAGTGTCAATGATGTTTACACGGTGACCTTTCCATTGTGCTGTAGTTGCAGCAGAAGTAATTGTGATACCACGCTCTTGCTCTTGCTCCATCCAGTCCATCTGTGATGCACCTTCGTGAGTTTCACCGATTTTATGAATACGCCCTGTGTAGTACAAGATACGCTCAGTTGCTGTTGTTTTACCAGCATCGATGTGAGCCATGATACCAATATTACGAGTGTTTTCTAAAGAGAACTCTCTTGCCATTTGGTGTCTTGCTCCTTCCATATATGGATTGGATTTTTTATTTTAAGTAGCAAAAAAGCCACTTTATTTTGTTACATATGTCAGTATGTCCAGTACCCTCATTATGTAAAACGAGCGCCCATTGAAAGGGAGAGGCATTCTCCCTCTCCACACTTCCATAAGCGACAAATAAAGCGGTTTATGCTTACATTTATTTTACGTTGAATCCTACCAACGGTAATGAGCAAATGCTTTGTTAGCTTCTGCCATTTTATGAGTGTCTTCGCGTTTCTTAACAGATGCACCAGCGTTGTTAGCTGCATCTAAGATTTCGTTAGCAAGACGCTCTTCCATAGTTTTTTCACCACGAAGACGAGCATAGTTTACTAACCAACGAAGACCTAAAGTTGTACGGCGTTCTGGACGAACCTCAACTGGAACTTGGTAGTTAGCACCACCAACACGACGAGCGCGTACTTCAAGAACAGGCATGATGTTCTTAAGAGCTTGCTCGAATACTTCCATTGGTTCTTTACCAGTACGTTCGCTAACGATATCGAACGCATTATAAAGAATTGTTTGAGATTTACCTTTTTTACCGTCAACCATCATTTTGTTGATTAGGCGTGTTACTAGTTTAGAATTGTACATTGGATCTGGTAACACGTCACGTTTCGCAACAGGTCCTTTACGAGGCATATTGAGTTCCTCCTTTCAGTTCAGTTTTATTATTTCTTAGCTGCTTTTGGTTTTTTAGTACCGTATTTAGAACGGCCTTGCATACGCTTGTCAACACCAGCTGTGTCAAGCGCACCACGAACGATGTGGTAACGTACCCCTGGTAAGTCTTTTACACGACCACCGCGAATTAATACTACGCTGTGTTCTTGTAAGTTATGACCGATACCTGGGATGTATGCAGTTACCTCGATACCATTTGTTAAACGTACACGAGCATATTTACGTAAAGCTGAGTTTGGTTTCTTTGGAGTCATTGTACCAACACGAGTACATACACCACGTTTTTGAGGTGCAGAGATATCAGTTGATTTTTTCTTTAAAGAGTTGAAACCTTTGTTTAACGCAGGTGATTTAGATTTCCATACTTTATCAGTACGACCTTTTCTCACTAATTGGTTAATAGTAGGCATTTGAGTTATCCTCCCTTCGCATGTTTGTATGACCACATATCCAGGTGGTTCATTATTAGTTGAAAACAAAGTTTTTGCAAGGGAGAGCAGGTGCTCTCTCCTCACAAAAACAGTTTTAACTTATTATTCCTATTGCTGAAGCTCCCACTTGAATCCCCGAAACTTTTCCAAGCTTACGAATCGACTCAACTTTGGTTATGGGCACGTTATGTTGCAAAGCAGTGCGAGTGATAACATGGGTTAAGCGCATGTCAGCATCTTCTGCAATGACAACTTCTTTAACTGTACCATTTTTGATTGCTTCCAATGTTCGTTTATGACCAACGACCACATTTTCAGCATTTGATACTTTTTGATAAGACATATACATATCCTCCAAAGCATCGTTCAGGAGCAACCTTGCTTATAGTAACATTTTGACTCGCACAATGTCAACTAGGATTATCTGTTTTTATACAAATTTTACGACGGAAAATTTTACTGTTCCACGTAAACTTCATCGTTTTCCACATTCATGCCATCTTGCGCTGTTTTAACAAGATCCACTTTGCGATAACGATTCATACCTGTTCCAGCTGGAACAAGTTTACCGATAATAACATTTTCTTTCAATCCTAGAAGTTCATCGCGTTTGCCTTTAATTGCTGCATCTGTTAGAACGCGAGTTGTTTCTTGGAACGACGCTGCAGATAAGAATGAATCTGTTTCAAGTGAAGCTTTTGTAATACCAAGAAGTACTGGTCTTGCTGTTGCAGGTTGTTTACCTGTTAACAACACTTTTGCATTCGCATCAGTAAACTGATGGATATCCAATAATGTTCCTGGTAATACATCTGTTTCACCAGCATCAATTACACGAACTTTACGAAGCATTTGGCGAACCATTACCTCTACGTGTTTGTCGCCAATTTCTACCCCTTGCATACGGTATACTTTTTGAACTTCACGTAGTAAGTATTCTTGAACTGCTGTAATGTCCGTTACTTTTAGTAATTCTTTCGGATCAATAGAACCTTCTGTTAACTCTTTTCCGTGACCAATTGACTGTCCTGGAACTACTTTCAGACGAGCACCGTAAGGAATTGCGTAAGTACGAGTTTCAACCTCATTCTGTACAACTACCTCTTGGCGATCTTTAACATCGTTAATCGCCGCGATAACACCGTCGATTTCACTGATAACTGCCTGACCTTTCGGATTACGAGCTTCGAAGATCTCTTGGATACGAGGTAAACCTTGCGTAATATCGTCTCCGGCAACCCCACCTGTATGGAACGTACGCATCGTTAACTGTGTACCTGGCTCACCGATAGATTGAGCTGCGATAATTCCTACCGCTTCCCCTACTTCTACGTCTGTACCAGTAGCTAAGTTACGACCGTAACATTTCTTACATACGCCGTGGCGCGTGTTACATGTGAACGCTGAACGGATGTGTACTGTTTCCACACCTGAGTTTTCAACGACATGAGCGATATCTTCCGTAATTAATTCATTTTCACGAACTAATACTTCACCTGTTTCAGGGTGTTTTACAGTCTTTCTTGCAAAACGTCCTACAAGACGATCATATAATGACTCGATTACTTCATTACCCTCTTTAATCGCACCGATTAATAAGCCACGATCTGTTCCACAATCGTCTTCACGAACGATAACATCTTGTGCAACGTCTACAAGACGACGTGTTAAGTAACCAGAATCGGCTGTCTTAAGCGCTGTATCAGCAAGACCTTTACGCGCACCATGCGTAGAGATGAAGTATTCAAGTACTGTTAAACCTTCACGGAAACTTGACTTGATTGGAAGTTCAATGATACGACCAGATGGGTTGGCCATCAGACCACGCATACCAGCAAGCTGAGTGAAGTTCGATGCGTTACCACGGGCACCAGAGTCACTCATCATGAAGATTGGGTTGCGTTTATTCAAGGATTTCATCAGTTTTCCTTGGATAACATCTTTTGCATTACTCCAAATAGAGATAACGCGATCGTAACGTTCTTCTTCCGTGATTAAACCGCGACGGAATTGTTTAATTACTTTATCTACTTTTGCTTGTGCTTCGTGGAGAATCTCATCCTTTTCACCTAATACAAGAATATCTGCTACCCCAACTGTAATACCAGCTTTTGTAGAATATTTGAATCCTAAGTTCTTCATACGGTCAAGCATGCGAGACGTTTCTGTAATTTGGAAACGTTTAAACACTTCCGCAATGATGTTACCAAGGATTTTCTTGCTAAATGGTGCCACTTCTTCGCGACTAGCAATAATTTCTTTAATGTTCGCACCTTTTTCAACGAAGTATTTCGCTGGTGTTTCTTTTTCAAGGTTTGAATTTGTTGGTTCGTTAATATATGGGAACGACTTCGGTAAGATTTCGTTAAATATTAATTTACCAACTGTTGTTAATAGAAGCTTACCTTTTTGCTCTTCAGTAAATGTTTCGTTGTTGTTCACTGAATTTGCAGCAACAGCGACACGAGTATGAAGATGTACATATCCATTTTGATATGCAAGCAATGCTTCATTTGCATCTTTGAACACCATACCTTCACCAATTGCGCCCTCACGCTCAAGTGTTAAGTAATAGTTACCTAATACCATATCCTGAGATGGTGTAACAACTGGTTTTCCATCTTTCGGGTTCAAGATGTTTTGTGCTGCTAACATAAGAAGACGAGCTTCTGCTTGCGCTTCTGATGATAACGGAACGTGAACCGCCATTTGGTCACCATCAAAGTCCGCGTTGTATGCAGTACATACAAGTGGATGAAGACGGATTGCGCGTCCTTCTACTAATGTAGGTTCGAACGCTTGGATACCAAGACGGTGAAGCGTTGGAGCGCGGTTTAGAAGTACTGGGTGTTCTTTAATTACAGATTCTAAAACATCCCAAACTTCAGGTTGTACACGCTCGATTTTACGTTTCGCACTCTTAATGTTGTGTGCTAATCCTTTTTCCACTAAATCTTTCATAACGAAAGGTTTGAACAATTCAAGTGCCATCTCTTTTGGTAATCCACATTGGTACATTTTTAAGTTCGGTCCTACAACGATAACGGAACGACCAGAGTAGTCAACACGTTTACCTAATAAGTTTTGACGGAAACGTCCTTGTTTACCTTTTAGCATGTGAGATAGTGATTTTAACGGACGGTTACCCGGTCCAGTAACTGGACGGCCACGACGACCATTATCGATTAATGCGTCTACAGCTTCTTGTAACATACGTTTTTCGTTTTGAACGATGATACTTGGTGCACCTAAGTCCAATAGACGTTTTAAACGGTTGTTACGGTTAATTACACGACGATATAAATCGTTTAAGTCAGAAGTCGCAAAACGTCCACCATCCAACTGTACCATTGGGCGTAGTTCTGGTGGAATAACTGGAAGAACATCTAAGATCATCCAAGATGGCTCATTTCCAGAGTTACGGAATGCTTCTAATACCTCTAGACGTTTAATAGCACGAGTACGACGTTGTCCTTGTGCTGTTTTTAATTCTTCTTTTAAGAAGTCTACTTCTTTATCTAAATCGATGTCTTGTAATAGCTTCTTAATCGCTTCTGCGCCCATAGCAGCTTGGAATGTGCTGCCATATCGGTCACGATATGCACGGTATTCTTTTTCAGAAAGCAATTGCTTCTTATCAAGTGGTGTATCTCCACTTTCTGTTACAACATAAGAAGCGAAATAAATTACTTCTTCAAGCGCGCGAGGGGACATGTCTAAGACAAGTCCCATGCGGCTCGGGATACCTTTGAAATACCAAATATGAGATACAGGAGCAGCTAATTCGATATGACCCATACGTTCACGACGTACTTTCGCACGCGTTACTTCAACGCCACATCGATCACAAACTACACCTTTATAACGTACACGTTTATATTTTCCGCAATGACATTCCCAGTCCTTTTGTGGTCCGAAAATACGCTCACAGAACAAGCCATCTTTTTCAGGCTTTAACGTACGATAGTTAATTGTTTCTGGTTTCTTAACTTCACCGTATGACCAAGAACGAATCTTGTCAGGCGAAGCAAGTCCAATCTTCATATATTCAAAGTTATTTACATCTATCAAGGGGCCTACCTCCCTTTTAGTCTACAGGTTATCCCAATTATTCCTTAGTTGTCTCAACTTCGATACTTAATTTGTCTGCTGATTGATGATCATCATCATCTTCCGTATCACGCATTTCAATTTCTGTATCGTCGCTAGACATCATTTTAACGTCCATACCTAAGCTTTGTAGTTCTTTAATCAATACTTTGAATGACTCTGGAACGCCTGGTTCTGGAACATTTTCGCCTTTAACAATCGCTTCGTACGTCTTAACACGGCCAACAACATCATCCGACTTCACAGTTAAGATTTCTTGAAGAGTATAAGCAGCACCATAAGCTTCAAGTGCCCAAACCTCCATCTCACCGAAACGTTGTCCACCGAATTGTGCTTTACCTCCAAGAGGTTGTTGCGTTACAAGTGAGTATGGTCCAGTAGAACGAGCATGAAGTTTATCGTCAACCATGTGCGCAAGTTTAATCATATACATGACACCAACAGATACACGGTTGTCGAATGGTTCACCAGTACGTCCATCATACAGGATTGTTTTCGCGTCATTCGCCATACCAGCTTCCTCAATTGTGCCCCATACATCTTCCTCACGAGCACCATCGAATACTGGTGTTGCAACATGGATACCAAGGTATCTTGCTGCCATACCAAGATGAAGCTCTAGTACCTGACCGATATTCATACGAGATGGTACCCCTAATGGGTTCAACATGATATCGATTGGTGTACCGTCTGGTAAGTATGGCATATCTTCTTCCGGTAAAATACGAGAGATAACACCTTTGTTACCGTGACGACCGGCCATCTTGTCACCTTCAGAAATTTTACGTTTTTGAACGATATATGCACGTACAAGTTGGTTCACACCTGGTGGCAATTCATCGCCATCTTCACGGTTGAATACTTTTACGTCTAAGATAATACCGCCACCACCGTGTGGTACACGTAGTGATGTATCACGTACTTCACGCGCTTTCTCACCGAAGATTGCGTGTAATAAACGTTCTTCTGCTGTTAATTCTGTTACACCTTTTGGCGTTACTTTACCAACAAGTAGGTCTCCGTCTTTTACTTCAGCACCGATGCGAATAATACCGCGCTCGTCAAGGTTGCGAAGTGCATCTTCCCCAACGTTCGGGATATCACGTGTAATTTCTTCTGGTCCAAGCTTCGTATCACGAGCTTCTGATTCATATTCTTCAATATGGATAGAAGTGTACACATCATCTTTTACAAGGCGCTCACTCATAATGATCGCATCCTCGTAGTTATAACCGTCCCATGTCATAAAGCCAACAAGCACGTTACGTCCAAGTGCTAGCTCACCTTTTTCCATAGAAGGACCATCCGCAAGGATTTCACCTTTTACAACTTGATCTCCAACACTTACGATTGGGCGTTGGTTGTAACAAGTTCCTTGGTTAGAACGAATGAATTTCAACATTTTGTAGCGATCTAAATCGCCTTTTACTTTTTGACCGTCAACTTCTACATAACGGCGTACCCAAACTTCACGTGCTTCTACGCGTTCAACAACACCAGGGTGTTTACAGATTACTGCAGCACCTGAGTCTTTTGCTGATACGTACTCCATACCTGTACCTACAATTGGAGATTCCGGATTCATTAATGGAACCGCCTGACGTTGCATGTTTGCACCCATAAGTGCACGGTTGGAGTCATCGTTTTCTAAGAACGGAATACAAGCTGTCGCTGCAGACACTACTTGCTTTGGAGATACATCCATGTAGTCGATGCGCTCTCTATTTGTAACAATGTTTTCACCACGGAAACGAGCTACGATATCTTCATCAAGGAATTCCCCTTCTTCAGATAATTTCATATTCGCTTGGGCTACAACATAATTATCTTCTTCATCTGCTGTTAAGTAATCAACATGGCCCGTTACACGACCAGTCTCTGGATCAACACGACGGTATGGTGTTTCGATGAAACCAAACTCATTTACTTTCGCGAACGAAGATAGTGAGTTGATCAAACCGATGTTTGGTCCCTCTGGCGTTTCGATTGGACACATACGACCATAGTGAGAATAGTGAACGTCACGTACTTCAAATCCTGCGCGCTCACGCGTTAAACCACCAGGTCCTAATGCAGATAGTCTTCGTTTGTGCGTTAACTCTGCTAATGGGTTTGTTTGGTCCATGAACTGAGATAACTGAGAACTTCCGAAGAACTCTTTAATAGATGCAATCACCGGACGAATGTTAATTAACGCTTGCGGCGTAATTGCATTTGTATCTTGAATCGACATTCTCTCACGAACAACACGTTCCATACGAGAAAGACCGATACGGAATTGGTTTTGTAATAACTCTCCTACAGAACGCAGACGACGATTTCCTAAATGGTCAATATCATCTGTATCCCCTACTTTGTATAGTAAGTTAAAGAAGTAGCTAATAGACGCAAGGATATCACCTGGCGTGATGTGTTTTACGTCACGAGTGATGTTTGCATTCCCAATTACATTGATAGAACGTTCACCGTCTGACTCTGGAGCATAAATCTTAATAGATTGCAGCTCAACATCGCCTTCTACCACTCCACCCATTGGTTTCGCTGTCTTGAATCCAATGTTTTTCTCTAAGTAAGGTAAAATGCGATCTAATGTACGACGGTCTAAGACTGTTCCTTCTGCCGCTAAAATCTCTCCAGTTTCTGGATCTACTAATGTTTCAGCTAAGCGTTGGTTAAACAATCTGTTTTTAATGTGTAATTTTTTGTTGATCTTGTAGCGACCTACATTTGCTAAATCGTAGCGCTTTGGATCAAAGAAGCGAGAAACAAGCAAGCTTTTCGCATTTTCTACTGTTGGTGGTTCACCCGGGCGTAGACGCTCATAAATTTCAAGCAATGCTTTTTCTGTACTATCTGTGTTGTCTTTTTCTAGCGTATTGCTTAAGTATTCGTTATCACCTAAAAGCTCGGTGATTTCTTGATCAGAGCCAAACCCTAATGCGCGTAACAAAACAGTTACAGGAAGTTTACGCGTACGGTCGATACGCACATAGACAACATCCTTAGCATCTGTTTCATACTCTAACCAAGCTCCGCGGTTTGGAATTACAGTAGCAGTAAAACCACGTTTTCCGTTTTTATCCACTTTGCCACTATAGTATACGCTTGGAGAGCGAACTAACTGGGAAACGATAACACGTTCTGCACCGTTAATTACGAATGTTCCTGTCTCTGTCATGAGTGGGAAATCTCCCATGAACACATCTTGTTCTTTTACTTCACCAGTTTCCTTATTGATTAGACGAACTTTCACACGAAGTGGTGCTGCATACGTCACATCACGCTCTTTACATTCTTCCACAGAGTATTTAGGTTCACCTAAGCTGTAGTCGATAAATTCAAGCGATAGATTTCCCGTAAAGTCTTCAATCGGAGAAATGTCTTGGAACATTTCTCGCAAACCCTCATCAAGAAACCACTGATAAGAAGAGGTTTGAATTTCGATAAGATTTGGTAACTCTAATACTTCACTAATACGGGCATAACTTCTTCGTTGGCGGTGGCGTCCGTATTGAACTAGTTGACCTGTCAACTGCTTCACCCCTCAAATCATGAGTATTATAAATGCACAAAAAAATTTGTGCAAAATCACAAATAAATACAGCTAACGCTAGTAGCGTAGCTTTTTCTCTCAAAGATAGATACGTTGAGTCTTTCTACCTGCTCAAAAAAGAAAAATGGCTTCTATAAGAAAACCATCATTCTGTTTCATAATCTGCTGATTTTACTATCTTTTCCAAGAGAAACAAAAATATACATCTTTCTCAACGCAGAAAATCATATATTGGCATTGTATAATGTTAACATAGCCAAAAATAACCGTCAACGTTTTTTTGATTTTATGATATAATATCCTTTTTTCTTTTCTACAACCTCAACTTCAGAAAATGATTCTTCTAGTTTTTTAAGCGCTGATGGTGCACCTTGCTTCTTCTGAATAACAATCCAAAGCTCCCCACCCGGCACTAGATGATCCACAGCTTTTTCTAAAATTTCATGCACGATATGTTTACCAGCACGAATTGGAGGATTAGATAGAATAGCAGCATACTTGCCATCTACATTTTCATAGACGCTACTTTGAAAAATACGAACGTTATCTATTTTATTATTAGCGGCATTTTCCTTTGCAAGCCCAAGCGCCCTTTCATTCACATCCACCATATGAACACTACACCCTTGAAACTCTTTCGCTAACGACAACCCGATTGGTCCGTATCCACACCCAACATCTAATATATCACCTTTAACATCTGGCATTTGAAACGATTCAATTAAAAGACGAGAACCAAAGTCTACCTCGTTTTTCGAAAACACCCCATGGTCAGATAAAAAAACAAATCGAGATCCTCGCAATGTATATTCCCATCGTTTACGATCACTTTTGCTCGAAGGGTCGTTAGAAAAATAATGGTCTGCCATATGGCCACCTCTTTTCTTTACAGTTAAAAAAAAAGCTCGCATGAGAGCGAGCTTTTTTAAAGCCTCAAAAGTTAATTACTTAACTTCTACAGCAGCGCCAACTTCTTCAAGTTTAGCTTTGATTTCTTCAGCTTCTTCTTTAGAAGCGCCTTCTTTGATTACTTTTGGAGTGTTGTCAACTAATTCTTTAGCTTCTTTTAAGCCAAGACCAGTGATTTCACGAACAACTTTGATAACTTTGATTTTTTGTCCACCAGCGCTAGCTAGTTCAACATCAAATTCAGTTTTCTCAGCAGCAGCTTCACCAGCGCCACCAACAACAGCTACAGGAGCAGCAGCAGTTACGCCGAATTCTTCCTCGATAGCTTTTACTAAGTCGTTAAGTTCTAATACAGTCATAGATTTAACTGCTTCAATGATTTGTTCTTTAGTCATTGTAAATATCCTCCCTTAAATAGGTTTGTATTGTTTTATCGATAACACGTAATTATCTTTTAAAAAATTAAGCGCCTTGCTCTTCCTTTTGATCTGCAACTGCTTTAGTAGCAAGTGCAAGGTTACGGATTGGAGCTTGAAGAACGCTAAGAAGCATAGAAAGTAAGCCTTCACGTGATGGAAGAGTAGCGATAGCTTTAACCTCATCAAGTGTTACAAGTTTACCTTCGATTACGCCCGCTTTAATTTCTAAAGCTTCATGATCTTTAGCGAAGTCGTTTAATACTTTCGCAGGAGCAACTACATCCTCGTTACTGAACGCGATTGCGTTTGGTCCTGTTAAGAATTCGTTCAACTCAGCCATTTCAACAGATTCTGCAGCACGACGAGTTAAAGAGTTTTTGTAAACTTTGAACTCAACGCCAGCCTCACGTAAGTTTTTACGTAATTCAGTTGCTTCAGATACCGTTAAACCACGGTAGTCAACAACGATTGTAGATTTACTTTCGCGAAGTTTATCAGCGATTTCAGTCACAACTTGTTGTTTAGTTTCGATTGCTTTGCTCATGTTATTACACCTCCTGTAGATTATATAGAAGATGTACCGAAAGTGCACTAAAAAACCTCCATGCCCAATTGTAGACATGGAGGCATATAGTCACAGAAAAAAATTCCGCTTCGTATATTAACACCTAGGTAGGAAATTAAGCCATATTGGCACCTACTGTCTACGGTACACTATTTAAATTCACAACATAAATGATTATATTAAAACTTCTTTATGAAGTCAACTTCCAATTTTTACGCGATTGTAGAAACGTCTACACGTACGCCAGGTCCCATTGTAGAGGCAACAGTTACGTTCTTCATGTAAGTACCTTTTGCAGCAGCTGGTTTAGCTTTTAATAGCGTATCAGCAATTGTTTTGAAGTTTTCTACTAGTTTAGCATCTTCGAAAGATACTTTACCGATTGGAACGTGGATGTTACCAGCTTTATCAACGCGGTATTCAACTTTACCAGCTTTGATTTCGTTAACAGCTTTTGTTACATCGAAAGTAACTGTTCCAGTTTTAGGGTTTGGCATTAAACCTTTAGGTCCTAATACGCGACCTAATTTACCAACTTCACCCATCATGTCAGGAGTTGCTACTACTACATCGAAATCGAACCAACCTTGTTGGATTTTACCGATGTAATCAGCATCGCCCACGAAGTCAGCGCCAGCAGCTTCAGCTTCTTTTGCTTTTTCGCCTTTAGCGAATACTAATACACGTTGTACTTTACCAGTACCGTGTGGAAGAACAACTGCACCACGAATTTGTTGGTCAGCTTTCTTAGGGTCAACACCTAAACGAAATGCAGCTTCTACAGTTGCATCAAATTTAGCTGTGTTTGTTTTCTTTACTAATTCTACTGCTTCTGTTGCAGAGTAAGCAGTTGCACGATCAACAAGCTTTGCAGCTTCTACGTACTTTTTACCTCTTTTAGCCATGTTTATTTCCTCCTTGAATGTGGTTTTAGCGGAATAACCTCCCACGTTTACGCCTTCATTCCGGGAAACCCCGAGGATGTGCGCCCATCCATTTATTTAAAAACGATACTCATTTACGATAATAAAGGTTGCGAATTGGAATTCCAGACCCGCAACCTTTTTTACAAAAAAAACAAATCGAATTAGTCTTCGATAACGATACCCATACTGCGTGCAGTACCTTCAACCATACGCATTGCAGCTTCTACGCTAGCAGCGTTTAGGTCAGGCATTTTAGTTTCAGCGATTTCGCGTACTTTATCACGCTTAACAGTTGCCACTTTATTACGGTTTGGTTCACCAGAACCAGACTCGATACCAGCTACTTTCTTAAGAAGAACAGCAGCAGGAGGAGTTTTAGTAATGAAAGTGAATGAACGGTCTTCGAATACCGTAATTTCAACAGGAATGATAAGACCAGCTTGATCTGCTGTACGAGCGTTGAACTCTTTACAGAAGCCCATGATGTTAACACCCGCTTGTCCTAATGCTGGACCAACTGGTGGAGCTGGGTTAGCTTTACCTGCAGGAATTTGAAGTTTTACCATTTTAATTACCTTTTTAGCCACGAGACACACCTCCTTAAGTCCGTGATGTGGTCAATTGGGCAGTGATTTGCCCTCCCACTTCATATTTTATCTGTAACGATAAAATCTTTTTCAAAAAACGTCTCCGTTACCGAAGACGTACTGACTTAAAAGATATTATCACTTTTTACAATTCATTTCAAGTTTCATTTTATAATTTTTCAATTTGGTGGAAATCCAGCTCGACCGGTGTTTCACGACCAAACATATCTACAAGCACTCTTATCTTTTGTTTTTCCATGTCAATCTCTTCGATTGCGCCTGTATAGTTCGCGAATGGCCCTTCATTTACACGTACTGTTTCATGAAGTTCAAAGTCAAAATCAACCACTTCATTGTCCATTCCCATATGCTTCATAATGGTAACAACTTCCTCCTCTAATAAAGGAGATGGTTTTGAGCCTGATCCAGAAGATCCAACAAAACCTGTTACACCCGGTGTATTACGAACAACATACCAAGAGTCATCAGTCATAATTAGTTCCACTAATACATAACCTGGGAATACTTTTCTTTTTGTTAATTTTTCTTTTCCGTTTTTCATTTCTACTTCTACTTCTTCCGGAACAACAACACGGAAAATTTTATCTTGCATTCCCATTGATTCTACACGTTTCTCTAGGTTTGCTTTTACTTTATTTTCATATCCAGAATAAGTATGGACAACATACCAACTTTTTTCCATTCATTTAGGACGAGCGTCCTTCCCTCCCTGACGTACATTTTTTTGTGCAAATGAAAAAACCCGTTCATCGGGCTTTTACACAGTTCGTATAAATAACATTATATCATGGATAAGTGCTTCTTATTCAAGAATTAACCAAGAATTAACCGAATTAAAGAAGAAATACCCATGTCAACTACTGCAAAGAAAACTGCAAAAAACACAACTGTCGCAATAACAGTAGCTGTCGAACGAAGTAATTCATCTTTCTTAGGCCAACTTACTTTTTTCATTTCGCGACCTACATCGCCGAAAAAGTTCGTCAAACGCATTTACGGGACCTCCAGTGTATTGTTTCGATTATTTATTTTGTTTCCTTATGAACTGTATGCATATTGCATGTTTTACAAAATTTCTTTATCTCAAGTCGCTCTACCGAGCTCGTATCTTTCATTGTGGAGTAGTTTCGGTTCTTACACTCTTCACATGAGAGTACAACTTTTTTTCTCATTTGTTACACCAACCTTGTAACATTATGTCCCTAAAAATGTATCATACAATAAAAGACAATGTCAATGACATGCCACTTACTACATTACAAAAAGAAAGCAGGAGAATCATTTTCTCCCCTGCGACATATACTATGAATTTAAAGTTGTATTTTCTCTCATTTCCATATATCGTTCGAGCTTTCTTTTTACACGCTGCAGGGCATTATCAATAGACTTCACATGTCTATTTAACTGCTCTGAGATTTCTTGATAAGAACGACCATCTAAGTATAAAGAAAGAACTTTCCTCTCTAAATCGCTTAATAATTCAGAAATTTTTAGTTCTATGTCGGTATATTCTTCCTGACTAATAATCATCTCTTCAGGATCAGTCACCTTTGCTTCTGAAATAACATCTAATAGCGTACGATCAGATTCCTCATCGTAAATCGGTTTGTCTAAAGAAACATACGAATTTAAAGGAATATGTTTTTGTCTCGTTGCTGTCTTAATAGCAGTAATAATTTGACGAGTAATACATAATTCAGCAAATGCTTTAAAAGAAGATAGCTTGTCCTCTTTATAATCACGAATGGCTTTAAATAATCCAATCATACCTTCTTGAACAATATCTTCCCGATCTGCCCCTACTAAAAAATATGATCTTGATTTTGCGCGAACAAAGTTTTTGTACTTGTGAATTAAATATTCAAGAGCATCAATATTACCTTTTCGAACTAACTCAACTATTGCCTCATCCTCTAAATCGCGAAACGTAACGTTGTTGGTACTTACGAAGCCTGTTTCCACTTTGATCCCTCCGACCGCTATTTATTTAGAAATATTATACAGTAAGCGCTTGAAGAGCGTCAATGCTTCAACGCTCTCCTCGCCTTAATTTTTCTAATTTTTCTGTAATATCTTTACTAAATATTGTTCGCATAGCTGGTTGTTTCTCTTTTACCTCTTGCGTTTGATGGCGCACTTGTTGTTCCATAGCCTGCACTTCTATTTCTAGTTCACGGGCTGACTTCCTAAGCGCTCCTTGTGCAAAAATAACCCACTGTTCCGTATAATCAGAAGTAGCAACATAAATTTGTGTATTAATATTACGAAGTTCAATCGCGAGCTGTTCAATTTTTTCATCAGCGGTTTGATTCTTTCTTGTGAAAATAACTTCAACACGCGATTGCTTCATTTTCTTTTCAATACCTTGAACTGTATAAGCATCAAATACAATCATTACTCTTGTTCCTGTGTAACCTTGATAATCCGCCATTTTATCAATTAGCGCGTCTCTTGATGCTTGTAAATCTACATCCCTTAATTTTTTTAAATCTCTCCAAGCCCCAATAATGTTATAACCATCAACGATTAAGATATCATTCATTTTCACTCACCAATTTGGTGACGTTTACGATATACCTCATACATTAACAGACTTGCAGCTACTGAAGCATTTAAGGATGTAACTTTACCAACCATCGGCAAGTTGATTAAGAAATCACATTTTTCACCAATAATACGGCTCATACCTTTTCCTTCACTACCAATTACTAATCCAATCGGCATATTACCATCTAAATTACGATAATCCGTTTTCCCTCTTGCATCTGTACCCGCAATCCAAAGACCGCGCTCTTTTAAATCATCGATTGTTCGTGATAAGTTTGTCACACGAGCAACAGGAATATATTCAATTGCTCCTGTTGAAGCTTTTGCAACTGATGCTGTCAGACCGACAGCCCTTCTTTTCGGGATAATAATTCCATGTGCGCCTGTTGCATCTGCCGTACGCATAATAGAACCTAAATTATGCGGATCTTCAATTTCATCTAGAATTAAGAAGAATGGATCTTCATTACGTTTAGCAGCCGCTTCAAATAAATCTTCTAATTCTGCATATTGATAGGCCGCTACCTGTGCAATTACCCCTTGGTGATTCCCCTCAACGAGTTGGTCTAACTTTTTCTTTGGTGCATGCTGCAAAATAATTTTATTTTCTTTCGCTAACGCTAATACAATTTGCACTTGTCCTTTAGCTGCACCTTCTGCAATCCAGATTTTATTAATATCTCTTCCTGATCGTAACGCTTCAATTACAGGGTTACGTCCGATAATATATTCACTACTCATATTGATGTGCCCCCTTCCTTCGCTTCTAAAACATCAATTGCTTTATATACAAGTTCTTCTAATCTGTCGCTATTGTTCAATAAATAATGATAACCAAGCAATGCCTCAAAAGCAGTACTATAGCGATATGTTTGTACATCCGTATTTTTAGGAACAGAACCCGAATTCGCATTACGTCCTCTTCTTAAGACTGCTTCTTCTTCCTCTGTTAAAAATGCTGTTTCTAGTAAATGATAAACAACTTTCGCTTGTGCTTTCGCCGAAACAAAGCTTGTCCCTAAACGATGTAATTGGTTAGGACGAACCGTTCCTTTTTGAAGAAGGTGATAGCGGATATATTGTTCATATACCGCATCACCCATATATGCTAACGCTAAGCTGTTTAATTGCTTTGCATCAATCATGCTTATCCTCTTTTCCATCTTGTACCTTGGGCGGTATCTTCTAAAATAATATTACGCTCTTTCAAATCATCACGAATTTGATCAGACAATGCAAAGTCACGATTTTTACGAGCCTCAATACGTTTTTGAATTAGTGCCTCAATCTCTTCATCAAGCAATTCTTCTTTCGTTAATTCTAATCCTAAAATACCGAATAACGTTTCAAACTGTTTTACATACGCTTCAATTACAGCTATTGATGTGTGTTCTTCCAATAGATATTGATTTGCATGGTTTGCTAAATTATATAACTCAGTTATTGCATTTGCTGTATTGAAATCATCGTTCATCGCTTCTTCAAATGCTAACTGGAATTTCTCTATTTCAGCTAACCATTTTTCATTATGGTCTGTTAAATCTGTGCTACTTTCCATACGGTGCTTTAAGTTACCATAAGCTGTTTTAATGCGCTCTAATCCATTATTTGTACTCTGTAATAACTCTTCACTAAAGTTGATTGGATGACGATAATGTACAGATAACATAAAGAAACGAATTAACTGCGGGTCATATTCCTTAATAATGTCATGAACTAAAATGAAGTTCCCTAATGATTTAGACATTTTCTCATTGTTAATATTAATATATCCATTATGCATCCAGTAACGTGCAAATGTTTTTCCAGTTAATGCTTCTGATTGTGCAATCTCATTTTCATGGTGAGGGAATGCTAAATCTTGCCCACCAGCATGAATATCAATTGTATCACCTAAATATTTACGCGCCATTGCAGAGCATTCAATGTGCCATCCTGGACGACCTTTGCCCCAAGGGCTCTCCCAGAAGATTTCTCCCTCTTTCGCTGCCTTCCATAAGGCAAAATCAAGCGGATCTTGTTTCTTTTCCCCAACTTCAATACGTGCACCATGGCGCAGGTCTGCAATTGGCTGATGTGATAATTTACCGTAACCTTCAAATTCCTTTGTTTTGTAATAAACATCGCCTTCAGACTCATATGCATATCCTTTTTTCACAAGTTCCTCAATAAACTCAATAATGATATCCATATTTTCTGTTACACGAGGATGAACCGTAGCGTGCTTGCAACCTAATGCAGTTACATCTTCAAAGTACGCTTCAACAAAGCGATCTGCAATTGTCGGAACATCTTCTCCTAATTCATTTGCTGCTTTAATTAACTTATCGTCTACATCCGTAAAATTGGAAACATACTGCACTTCATAGCCTTTATACTCCAGGTAGCGACGTACTGTATCAAATACCATAGGCGGTCTTGCGTTTCCGATATGAATATAGTTGTATACTGTCGGTCCGCATACATACATCTTCACTTTATTTTCTTCTAAAGGAACAAACTCCTCTTTCTCACGTGTTAACGTATTATAAATGTGAATAGTCATTTTCATCCTTCCTTTCCACTTTTACTCCCAGTTGCTTTTTTAATTTCTCAAGTTCAGCTTCCATCACTTTTAATTTATCAAAAATTGGATCTGGCAGATCTGAATGGTTCAATTCCTGACCTATCTTTACTCCATTTTGAATTACGACTCGACCAGGTATACCTACAACTGTCGAATGCGCAGGAACTTCTTTCAATACAACAGATCCTGCACCAATTTTAGAATTCTCCCCAACTGTAATGGATCCGAGTACTTTTGCGCCAGTCGCAATAAGTACGTTATCTTGGATTGTTGGATGCCTTTTTCCTTTTTCTTTCCCTGTACCACCTAATGTAACTCCTTGATAAATTGTTACATTGTCTCCGATTTCACACGTCTCCCCAATAACAACCCCCATACCATGATCAATAAAAAAACGACGACCAATTGTAGCTCCCGGATGAATCTCAATACCGGTAAAGAAACGACTAACTTGTGAAATCCAACGTGCAATAAAGAAAAAATTCCGTTTATAAAAGGCATGTGCAATTCGGTGTGCCCAAACTGCATGTAATCCAGAGTAAGTTAAAATGACCTCGAAATAACTTCGCGCCGCTGGATCTTGTTCAAAAACGACTTCAATATCTTCTCGAAGCCTCTTAAACATCGATGTCCCCTCCCCTTTATGGGCTACTTTTCTGAGTGAACCGATTTACCTCGCTATTCGCGGACAATCGTACTTCCACCTCAACATTTAACAACAACAAAAGAGTTAAGTTAGAGATAGACCATCCGTAAAGGTCCGATTAGTGAACGTTCATAATTAGTGAGAAATAAAGAAAATAACCACCAATTAAAATCTTACTTGTTACCTAGGCTTTATCCATCTGTACAAAAACTTATACCCTCACCTTATTTACATGGTATAAAAAAAGACGCCCCTGTCAAATTGACAGAGACGCCTTATAAGCGCGGTTCCACTCTGTTTAGGCTTACATACAGCCTCAAACTCATCATGATAACGGTTTATACCGCTTCTGCTTACTTTGCGTCCTTATGACGTTTCCCGAAACTCTTCGTTGTTCAGCAGAAGACTCGAAGGGGCATTTCAAAAAACCGCTTATAAACCACTTCCAGCCAAAAGGTGGTTCTCTCTGTAAAAAGCCTGATTTTCTACTTCTCCTTCTCGTCGCTTTCCTTTATTAGATTTTAAAGTATTCTTATTATATTTCTAAATTCGCTAAATGTTAACCAATTACTTTACGAATACGATTTAAAACTTTTTCTTTTCCAAGAAGTGCAATTGCATTTGGAAGTTCTGGTCCATGTGTTTGGCCAGTAGTTGCAACACGAATTGGCATAAATAAGTTTTTACCTTTATGACCCGTTTCTTTTTGAACAGCTTTAATCGCTTTCTTAATTGCCGCCGGCTCTACTTCCTCTAAAGCTTCTAATCCTGCTGCAAATGCGCGAAGTACTTCAGGTACTTGTTCACCTTTCAATACTTCTTGTCCTTCTTCTTCATAATCTACATGATCTTTAAAGAACATTTCAGAAAGCTCTACAATTTCAGCCCCAAAACTCATCTGTTCATGGTATAAAGCAATTACATCACGAACCCAAGCTTGTTCTTGTTCATTTAAGTTTTCACTTACACGACCAGCTTTCACTAAATGCGGTAAGCTTAATGCAACAACAGCATCTAGATCTTGCTTTTTCATATATTGGTTGTTCATCCATTTAAGTTTCTGAGAATCGAATAATGCAGGTGATTTTGATAAGCGAGCTGCATCAAACATTTCAATAAATTCATCTTTAGAGAAGATTTCTTCTTCACCAACTGGTGACCAACCTAGTAATGCGATAAAGTTAAAGATTGCTTCTGGAAGATATCCAAGCTCTTTATATTGCTCAATAAATTGAATAATAGATTCATCGCGTTTACTTAATTTTTTACGACTCTCATTTACGATTAATGTCATATGACCGAACTGAGGGATATCCCAACCAAATGCTTCATAAATCATCATTTGTTTCGGCGTGTTAGAAATATGATCATCACCACGAAGAACGTGTGTGATTTCCATTAAATGATCGTCTACTGCTACCGCAAAGTTGTAAGTTGGAATACCATCTTTTTTCACAATAACAAAATCACCAAAGTCATTTGAGTGGAAAGCAACTTCATCTTTTACGATATCCTTAAATGTGTAGTCGCGGTCAGCTGGTACACGGAAACGAATACTTGGAATGCGGCCTTCCGCTTCAAATTGCTTGATTTGTTCTTCCGTTAAATCACGGTGATTACCAGCATAACGAGGTGTTTCACCACGAGCGATTTGTCCTTCACGCTCTGCTTCTAACTCTTCTTCTGTCATATAACATTTATAAGCTAAACCACGCTCTAGTAAATCTTCGTATAACTTTTTATAAATATCTAAACGTTCTGTTTGGCGATATGGTCCATATTCACCACCAACATCAACACCTTCATCCCAGTCCATGCCAAGCCATTTCAAGTATTTTAATTGGCTTTCTTCACCACCAGCAACGTTACGTTTTACATCAGTATCTTCAATACGAATAATAAACTTACCATCTTGATGACGAGCGAATAAATAATTAAATAATGCCGTACGCGCATTTCCGATATGTAAGTGTCCTGTTGGACTTGGCGCATAGCGCACTCTCACTTGCTTTTCCATAATTGGTACACCTTCCATTCTTAATGTCAACACATTCTATAATTGTACACCAAAAAAATATGATTATCCATCTTGCGAATCAAAAACAACTATTTTTTCTGTAATAATACAACAGCTTGAGAAGCAATCCCTTCTTCTCTCCCTGTAAATCCTAATTTTTCAGTGGTTGTCGCCTTCACATTCACATTGTCTATAGAAGTTTCTAATAGTTCACTAATACGCTTACGCATACTTTCAATATGTGGGGCCATTTTTGGCTTCTGCGCAATAATTGTACAATCTAAATTACCTAATTCATATCCTTGCTTACGCACAAACTCCCAAACTTTCTGCAATAACACAGCTGAATCTGCATCCTTAAAGGCAGGATCTGTATCTGGAAAATGTTTTCCGATGTCGCCTGCAGCAATTGCCCCTAAACATGCATCAGCAATTGTATGTAAAAGTACATCTGCATCTGAGTGACCTAATAAACCTTTCTCATGTGGAATCGTAATTCCACCGATAATTAACGGTCTACCTTCTGCAAATTCGTGTACATCAAAACCTTGTCCAATTCGAAACATTTTACATCCTCCTTAAGCTAAACTACTGAAA
The DNA here is from genome assembly GCF_050768835.1 of Bacillus pfraonensis. Taxonomy (NCBI): domain Bacteria; kingdom Bacillati; phylum Bacillota; class Bacilli; order Caryophanales; family Bacillaceae; genus Bacillus; species Bacillus pfraonensis. Next base: position 49,912 of record NZ_JAHCDO010000023.1, read on the forward strand.
CTCATGACCTTGTGTCGATGAATCTATTAAGAAAAGCTCGGTAATTACCGAGCTTTTCTTAACATTATACCATCACTATTGTTCCTTCTGAACACGCAGGAAACTTTCAGCAATTAATAAATCTTCTGGTGTTGTCACTTTAATATTGTAATAACTACCATCTACTACCCCTACTTCTTTCCCTATGCGTTCTACAAGACTTGCGTCATCTGTACCGATGAAGCACCCTTGCTTCGCACTCCTATGCGCCTCTAGTAAAAGAGGAACCGAAAACCCTTGTGGTGTTTGTACCGCTCTCAATTGAGAACGTTCAACCGTTTCAACAACTGTATTCTGTTCTACTTTTTTTACCGTATCTTTAACAGGTACTGCGCAAATAGAAGCACCCTTCTGCTTCGCTGTAGTTAATACGGCATGAATCATTTTATTCGTTACAAACGGACGGGCTCCATCGTGTACAAGAACGTAATCAACATCCTTCACATGTTGAACAGCGTTATACACACTATCTTGTCTTTCAGCTCCGCCTTGAATAAACTGCACATCCTTCAGAATATGATACTTCTGTATTAACTCTTCAAAATAAGGGCGTTCTTCTTTATTAATTGCCATAACAATATTTTTACATGCTTTATCTTTTTCAAAGGCGCGTAATGTATGCACAATAATAGGAACTTCATTAATAAGCAAAAATAATTTATTTTTACCAGCACCCATTCGCTTCCCTTGGCCTGCAGCCGGAATAATTAATGTATACATGCTAATAATCCTCTACTTATAATGCTTTTTCTAATAACTTACGCTTCGCAAAAATCATTCGACCAGCAGATGTTTGTAGTACACTCGTAACGAGTACATCAAGTTGTGAACCAACATATTCCCTACCGTCTTCTACTACAATCATCGTACCATCATCTAAATAAGCAACACCTTGATTTTGTTCTTTTCCATCTTTGACAACATAGACACTTAGTTCTTCACCAGGGAGCACAACTGGTTTAATCGCATTTGCTAAATCATTAATGTTCAGAACCGTTACTCCTTGTAGTTCAGAAACCTTATTTAAATTAAAATCATTCGTGACAACAGTACCACCAGTTATCTTTGCTAATTTCACAAGCTTGCTGTCCACTTCTTGAATGTCTTCGAAATCGCCTTCATAAATCTCTACTGGAATTGGCATCTCTTTTTGAATACGGTTTAAAATATCTAATCCTCTACGTCCTCTATTACGCTTTAATGCATCTGAAGAATCAGCAATATGCTGCAACTCTTCTAATACAAACTGAGGAATCACAATTGTTCCTTCTAGAAACTTTGTTTGACAAATATCAGCAATACGTCCATCAATAATTACACTTGTATCGAGAATTTTCCAATGTGAAGAAGTTTCTTCTACTACCGCTTCAGCCTCTTCATTTTCGCTATTATTATTTTTCTTTTTACCTCCGCGTTGTGGTAATGTAAATAACCCTAGCAATTCATTTCTCTTTTTAAATCCTACTTGGAATCCTAAGTAACCGAGTAAAAGTGTAAAGAAGATTTGTAATACAGTGCTAATGACTGGAATTGTAAATTCACGAATTGGTATCAAAATTAAATATGCAACAATAAGACCCGAAATTAATCCTAGCGTACCAAATAACACATCTGTTACAGGTGCCTTTACAAGGGCTTCTTCAATATGTTTAATAAGCTGAACAATATAATCTACGAGCCAAAATGTTGTTAAGAATAAAATAATTGCACCAATAATTGCACGAACATATGAACCTTCAAGTAAAGGAACCGCTCCAATGTCCAATACATTAATAAATTTCGGGATTAAATAAATCCCTAATGCTCCCCCGATTACTAAAAAGAAGAGCTGTACGATCCGTTTTAACATCCAACCACCTCCTACTCATTATTAACCATTGTTTTGCTAATCAAAACGCCGAATGCAAAAGCGGACGTGTCTTTTCATAAATTGCTTTATTTACCAATATATCATATCATATACCAAAAATGTGCTAGTGTCGTTATATTATGAAATCAATGTAATATTCTTAATTGTGTCTACTCATATATAAATGCTCTTGGATTCGTTTTAAACCTTCTCGTATTTTTTTCGCCCGAACTTCTCCAATTCCTTCTACATCATCTAAATCGTTAATACTCGCACGACAAACACCTTGCAATGTTTTAAATCGATTAATTAAGTTTTCAATAATAAGAGGAGGTACCCTAGAAATTTTACTTGTAATCCTATATCCCCTTGGTGTAACACTTTCCTCTAAGCTCATTTGCCCTGGGTAACCAAGCAATTTCACTAAATCACTATCTTCTAAAAGCTGTGTATTTGCAAGTTCCTGCAATTTTTTCAAAATTTGATAGTGATCCTGTGTCTTCTCTTGATAGTAATCTTTAATTAATAATGCTGCCTCTGCTTCCAAATCTGCCAATAGCTCAGTAAGTTGTAACCGAATGAGTCTACCTTCCGTCCCTAATTCATGAATATAACTTAGGATTTCATTCTTAATACGAAGAACCATCTCGACGCTATGCAAGACATGGACTACTTCAGACATCGTAACAACTTCCTCAAACTCTAGAATACCCAAGTTCGTAATACCATCATTCCATACTGCCTTGTATTTTTCTAAAGTTTGAATCGCTTGATTTGCCTTTGTCAAAATAACACCTATGTCTTTTAAGGTATAACGTAAACTTCCCTGATATAGCGTAATTACGTTACGTCTTTGTGAAATAGCCACAACAAGACTTCCCGTTTGCTTCGCTACACGCTCTGCTGTACGATGGCGCATTCCTGTTTCAATGGAATCAATAGATGACTCAGGAACCAATTGTGCATTTGCAATTAAAATTTTACTACCCGTCTCATTTAAAATAAGAGCTCCATCCATTTTTGCTAGTTCGTATAAACTAGCAGGAGAGAATGCGCAATTAATATGAAATCCTCCATCAACAATGCTTTTAATCTGATCGTTATATCCAAGGACAATTAAGCCACCTGTTTGCGCGCGAAGTACATTATCTATTCCTTCTCGCAAAGGTGTCCCTGGTGCAACAAGCTGTAAAATATTAATCATACTTTTGACACGTTGCTTGTTTTCTTCCATAGCCTAGCCTCCTAATGTCAAACGAAGCGCCTCTCCTAAATTAGAGACACCGACTACTTCAATCCCGTCAGGAATTGTCCAACCCCCTAAATTTTTTCGTGGGATGATGGCGCGCTGAAATCCTAATTTAGCCGCTTCTTGTACTCGTTGTTCAATCCTCGATACCCTTCTTACTTCTCCAGTTAACCCAACTTCTCCTATTACAGCATCGGTTGGTGCCGTGGACTTATCTCTAAAACTCGATGCAATACTTAAAGCAACTGCCAAATCAATTGCAGGTTCATCCAATCGTAATCCTCCAGCAACCTTTAAATAAGCATCTTGATTTTGTAATAATAAGCCTGCTCTTTTTTCTAACACCGCCATAATAAGCGATACACGATTATGATCAATCCCCGTAGCCATTCTTCGTGGATTTCCAAAACTAGTAGGAGAAATTAATGCTTGTATTTCTACTAAAACCGGTCTTGTTCCTTCCATAGAAGCAACAACTGTAGAGCCAGCAACTCCAACAGGTCTCTCTTCTAAAAAAATCTCAGAAGGATTTAATACTTCTGCAAGACCTAATTCCTTCATTTCAAATATACCCATTTCATTTGTAGATCCAAAACGATTTTTAACAGCTCGCAAAATACGATATGTATGATGACGGTCTCCTTCAAAATAAAGAACCGCATCCACCATATGTTCTAACATACGTGGTCCTGCAATTGCGCCTTCTTTCGTTACATGTCCTACGATAAAAATCGGAATCCCTTTCGTTTTTGCAAGTTTCATCAGTTCCGCTGTACATTCACGGACTTGTGAAACGCTCCCTGGCGCTGAGGTTACTTCCGGTAAATAAATTGTTTGAATGGAATCAATAACAACAAAGGAAGGGTTCATTTCATCAATATGTGCCGCAATTCTCTGTAAATCCGTCTCCGAAACAACAAATAAATTGCTCCCATTTACATGTAGACGATCTGCACGAAGTTTAATTTGTTTTGCTGATTCTTCACCAGATATATACAATACATCATACGAAGAATCTGCTAATTGCGATGATATTTGTAGTAATAATGTTGATTTTCCAATTCCAGGGTCTCCCCCAATAAGTACGAGGGACCCATCAACAATTCCTCCACCGAGTACACGATTAAATTCTTGAAATTTCGTTTCAATCCGTGCCTCTGATTTTGTTTCTACTTCTGTAAGACGCCTTGGCTTTGTTACTTCCGTTTGAATCGCATTTGCATAATTAATACGTCTTGATGATACAACTTGTTCCATCTCTTCAACAAGCGTATTCCATTGCCCACATCCAGGGCACTTTCCCATATATTTTGGTGACTGATACCCACATTCTTGACATATAAATTTCGTTTTCTTTTTAGCCATTTTATTTTTTACTTCACTTCACTTTCATATGTAAACATGTATCCTTCTTGTACAAGAAAGAGGGCTATTATTTAGCCCTCTTCGTTTGTCTATACTTATTTTACCTTTTCTGCACTGCGAATGACAAATGATTCTCCTTCAGCATCAAAGACAACTTTTTGACCTTTCTCAATTGCTCCTTTTAGAAGCTCTTCTGATAATCGATCTTCCACATGTTTTTGAATTGCTCGGCGAAGTGGACGAGCACCATACTCACGATCAAATCCTTTATCAGCAATTGCTTCAATCGCTTTGCTTGTTAACTCTAATTCAATCTCTTGTTCTTTTAATCGATTCACTAGTTGATTAACCATAAGCGTTACAATCTCTTGAATATGTTTTTTCTCAAGCATATGGAACACAATAATTTCATCAATACGGTTTAAGAATTCTGGACGAAATGCTTTTTTCAATTCATCCATTACTTTACTCTTCATATCCGAGTAATCACGGCCTTCATCTTGTACGTTAAAGCCAAGATGTTTATTGCGTTTTAGCGCTTCCGCACCAACATTAGATGTCATAATAACAATTGTATTACGGAAATCAACAGTACGCCCTTTAGAATCTGTTAAGCGTCCATCTTCTAGTACTTGCAATAAAATATTAAATACATCTGGATGAGCTTTCTCTACTTCATCTAATAGAACAACAGAATATGGTTTACGGCGAACCTTTTCAGTCAATTGACCACCTTCTTCATATCCCACATATCCTGGAGGAGATCCCACTAAGCGAGAAGTAGAATGTTTCTCCATATACTCAGACATATCAATACGAATCATTGCATCTTCATCACCGAACATAGATTCCGCCAACGCTCTTGCCAATTCTGTTTTACCTACACCAGTTGGTCCTAAGAAAATAAATGAACCAATTGGACGTTTTGGATCTTTTAAACCCGCTCGTGCACGTCGTACTGCTTTCGCTACCGCGACAACAGCTTCCTCTTGGCCAATTACACGGTCATGTAAAATAGATTCTAGATTCAATAGCTTATTTGTTTCTGTTTGTGCAAGTTTAGAAACTGGAATACGCGTCCATGTAGAAACAACATTTGCAATATCTTCTACTGTTACTTCTGAGTTTTCTTTTCCTTGCTGCTCTTTCCATTGACGTTTTGTATCTTCTAACTTTTCACGTAAGCGCTGTTCCATATCTCGTAAAGAAGCTGCCTTTTCAAACTCTTGGCTCTGTACCGCCGCATCCTTTTCTTTTCGAATTTCTTCAAGCTTCACTTCAAGCTCTTTTAAATTTGGTGGTGTTGTATAAGAACGTAGGCGTACTTTTGAAGCAGCTTCATCAATTAAGTCAATCGCTTTATCAGGTAAGAAACGATCTGTAATATAACGATCAGAAAGTTTTACAGATGCATCAATTGCATCATCTGTAATGGAAACTCGGTGATGCGCCTCGTAACGATCACGTAGCCCTTTTAAAATTTGAATGGACTCTTCTAAGCTTGGTTCGTCAACATGAATTGGTTGGAACCGTCTTTCTAGCGCTGCATCTTTTTCAATGTATTTACGATACTCATCTAATGTTGTCGCTCCAATACATTGCAATTCACCACGTGCTAATGACGGTTTCAAAATATTAGATGCGTCAATCGCACCTTCTGCACCACCTGCACCAATTAATGTATGAAGTTCATCGATAAACAAGATAATATTACCCGCTTGTCGAATTTCATCCATCACTTTCTTTAAGCGATCTTCAAATTCACCACGATACTTTGTACCAGCAACCACTGTACCCATATCTAATGTCATAACACGCTTATCACGTAACGTTTCCGGAACTTCATTATTTACAATTTGTTGTGCTAAGCCCTCAGCAATTGCTGTTTTACCGACTCCAGGTTCTCCAATTAATACTGGGTTATTCTTCGTTCTGCGGCTCAATACTTCAATAACACGTTGAATCTCTTTACTACGGCCAATAACAGGATCTAAACGTCCTTCACGTGCAACAACTGTCAAATCTCGCGCTAAACTATCAAGTGTTGGTGTATTTGCATTGGCTGATGCACCACCTTGATGGCCTGATGTAGCTTCATTGCTTCCAAGGAGCTGCAATACTTGTTGTCTTGCTTTATTTAAACTTACACCTAAATTATTTAAAACACGCGCTGCAACACCTTCTCCTTCACGGATTAACCCTAGTAAAATGTGTTCCGTTCCGACATAAGAATGACCAAGCTTACGAGCCTCATCCATCGATAACTCAATTACTTTTTTTGCACGTGGCGTATAATGAACAGTTTGAGACATCTCTGTTCCACGACCAATTAATCCCTCTACCTCTTTTTGTACCTTCTCTGGACTTAATCCAAGGGCAATTAGCGCTTTAGCTGCAATTCCTTCTCCTTCGCGTACAAGCCCAAGTAAAATATGTTCTGTCCCAATATTATTATGTCCAATGCGAATTGCCTCTTCTTGAGATAAAGCTAATACTTTCTGTGCTCGTTCTGTAAATCTTCCAAACATCATAGAAATCGCCTCCTACTTGCGCTCAATTTTGTTCAATTCGTAATCGTTCACGGATTAATGTTGCTCTTCGATAATCCCTTTCTTCCGGGCTTAAAGGACCGCCCGCGTATTGCTGTAAAATTCCTGGCTGAGTTAATACCATCAACTCTGTTAAAATATTTCTTGATATATTTTTTATATAACCAAGATCAATACCTAGCCGCATATCTGACAAACAAGTAGCTGCCTCTGCCGATTGAATTAATCGACTATTGGCCAATACACCATAAGAACGATATACTCGGTCTTCAAGTTCAATACTTGAATTTTTCTTAATCAACTCTCGAGCTACTTTCTCTTGTTGTATAAGCTGATGAACGACACTCTCTAAATCTGCTATAATATCTTCTTCTGATTTTCCTAATGTCATTTGATTAGAAACTTGAAATATATTACCTAAGGCTTCGCTACCTTCACCATATATTCCTCTTACGACTAAACCTAATTGTTGAATTGCTTGTATAATACGATTTATCCGTTTCGTTAAAACAAGCGCTGGTAAATGTAACATCACAGAAGCGCGTAATCCCGTTCCAACATTTGTAGGGCAACTCGTAATATAGCCAAGCGATTCATCAAAAGCATATTCAACTGTTTCTTCAATCCAAGTATCCATTTTATTTGCGCTTTGCAGTGCCTCTGATAATTGCAATCCCGAGAACAAACATTGAATTCGTACATGGTCTTCTTCATTAAGCATTACACTTATATGTTCGTTTTCTGATAGTAGACAAGCACCAAATTCTGTTCCAGCAAGATTAGGACTAATTAAATGTTTTTCTACTAAAACCCTTCGCTGAAGCGGTTTTAGTTCATCCATTTTTAATAGTTCAAAATTTCCAAAGGATTTCACTTTCTGATTTACAAACTTCTTTTGAAATAAATTAGTAATCTGCTTAGCTTCTTCATCCGTTTGCATAATAGGGAAATGGTAATCTTTTAAATTACGCGCCAAACGAATGCGACTACTTAAAACAATATCAGAATCAGGGCCATCTCCCCTCATCCACGGGCTAATTGCTTCATTCATAATACGATCCAGTGACATAGAATTATTCCCCCTCTCTATGCCCACTAAGCTGATTTTCAATACTTCGAATTTGATCACGCGCTTCAGCTGCTTTTTCAAATTCTTCTTTTTGTACATATTGCTTTAACTTTAGTTTTAGTTCATCTAATTCTTTCTTTAGATGAATATTTCCTTCCATACGCTCCGGAATTTTTCCACGATGTTGTGTATGACCACCATGAAGCCGCTTCAACATTGGCTTTAATTGTTCCTTAAACGTCTCATAACAAGAAGCGCATCCAAAGCGACCCACTTTTGCAAATTGGTTATATGTCATATTACAAGTTGGACATCGTAACACCCTTGTATCCGAAAAGCCACCTTCTTGTTTTTCAAACATTGATGGTTCTCCATGTAACAATCCAGCTAATAAGTCATGAAAGGAAAAACTAGATTGTGGTGATTGAAAGAAAGACGTATAGCCATTTTGCTCTGCACATTGCTCACAAAGATTAACTTCCGTCTTTTGTCCGTTTATCACTTTTGTATAATGTAAAGCTGCTGGTCTTATATTACAAATTTGACAAGTCATCTTATATCCCCACCTTTACAATAGGAACGATCTACCTCATGATACTTTTTATACATCACTAGATTATTTTATTCACTTAATCTTGTCTGTAAAAAGTCCCACTATAAAATGAATTACCGCTAAAAACATTTCTTAACAAAAGCTGTATTTATTTATATTTCAGTGTTCTTAACATTGCGCATAATATTCGAGCCCTAAGTTCATCTCGAGAGGGTAAATCCATTAATAATACAGATCGATCTAATACGCTCAACATAAGTTTTGCTTCCCGATTTGTTACAATATCTTCTTCCACTAATCGTATAATAATACTCTGCGCATTTCCTTGTGTAATACTATGCTCAATCATATGAAGCATTTGATCAATAATGTCTATATCGTCATGCAATTTGACTTTGATAATGCGAATGTAACCTCCTCCACCTCGTTTACTTTCCACTACAAATCCTCTTTCTAACGTAAAACGAGTATTGATTACATAATTAATTTGAGACGGAACACAATCAAATCGGTCCGCAATCTCATTTCTCTTAATCTCAATCACATTATTATTGCTTAAGTCAATAACTTGCTTTAGATATTGTTCAATGATATCAGATATATTTCTCATTTATCCGCCACCTTTATTGACTTTGACTATCTTTGACTTTAATTATATACGTATTAAAGAAATTTGCAACTCTTTTGCTTCTTCACTATCCTAGCCAAAATTTTTGCCCTTTAATCATGAAGTTTATATTTTATGAAATAGAATTTAATATAAAATAAAAAATATACAAAAAAGACGAGTCAAAATGACTCGTCTTAATATTGCTTGGCGACGTCCTACTCTCACAGGGACAAGGTCCCAACTACCATCGGCGCTAGAGAGCTTAACTTCCGTGTTCGGTATGGGAACGGGTGTGACCTCTCTGCCATCATCACCAAACTATGAAGGCATATTCCTTCAAAACTAGATAACATTTGCTTCATATTATATGGTTAAGTCCTCGATCTATTAGTATTCGTCAGCTCCACATGTCACCATGCTTCCACCTCGAACCTATCAACCTGATCATCTTTCAGGGATCTTACTAGCTTACGCTATGGGAAATC
>NZ_JAHCDO010000024.1:0-80716 GCF_050768835.1 Bacillus pfraonensis
GACCCGAAAGCCTTCATCACTCACGCGGCGTTGCTCCGTCAGACTTTCGTCCATTGCGGAAGATTCCCTACTGCTGCCTCCCGTAGGAGTCTGGGCCGTGTCTCAGTCCCAGTGTGGCCGATCACCCTCTCAGGTCGGCTACGCATCGTTGCCTTGGTGAGCCGTTACCTCACCAACTAGCTAATGCGACGCGGGTCCATCCATAAGTGACAGCCGAAGCCGCCTTTCAATTTCGCACCATGCGGTGCAAAATGTTATCCGGTATTAGCCCCGGTTTCCCGGAGTTATCCCAGTCTTATGGGCAGGTTACCCACGTGTTACTCACCCGTCCGCCGCTAACTTCATAAGAGCAAGCTCTTAATCGGTTCGCTCGACTTGCATGTATTAGGCACGCCGCCAGCGTTCATCCTGAGCCAGGATCAAACTCTCCAATAAAGTTTGTCTAGCATCATAAATAAAAATTGACGTTTCACGTTGTTTGTTTCGTTCAGTTTTCAGAGAACTCGTTTGCCACTCATTTGCGACTTCCTTATGTTAACATCTTCATTTTCCGATGTCAACCAAGTTTTTTAATTTCTTTTTTCGCTTTCTGCCGTTTCGCATCAGCGACGGTTATTAATATATCATGCAGTTTATACATGGTCAATACTTTTCGCAAAAAAATTTCACAGCCCGTTTATTTCTTTTTTCGTTTCATATTTTTAATAAAGCCCCTTCTTTTAAACCAAAAATTCAAAATTGTGTGTTATATTGTTGCTATAGGAGCGTGATGGGAATGGGGATTAAATATTCGAACAAAATCAATAAAATTCGAACCTTTGCGTTAAGTTTAGTATTTATCGGACTCTTCATTGCATACTTAGGTGTATTTTTCCGCGAAAATATTATTATTATGACCATTTTTATGATGGTTGGCTTTTTAGCAGTTATCGCTAGCACTGTCGTTTATTTTTGGATTGGTATGTTATCTACAAAAACTGTGCAAATCATGTGCCCAAGTTGTAACAAACCTACAAAAATGCTTGGCCGAGTAGACGCATGTATGCATTGCAATCAGCCCTTAACGCTTGATCGTACTTTAGAAGGAAAAGAGTTTGATGAGAAATATAATAAGAAGAACTATAAAGCATAAAACACGTTTATATAATAAAGAAAGAGGTCGACGTAGCCGTCAGCCTCTTTCTTTATTATATATTACGCCTTATGACATTCTGGACATACGCCATAAATCTCTAAACGATGACTGTTAATAACAAAGCCGGTTGCTTTCGCAGCTTCATTTTCAAGTTGTTCCAAACCTTCATAAGGAAAATCAACAATTTTACCACATTTTTCGCAAATCACATGGTAATGTTGACTTGTAACATAGTCAAATCTACTTGAAGCGTCTCCATAAGTTAGTTCCTTAACAAGCCCAACTTCTTTAAATACACGTAAGTTATTGTAAACAGTTGCAACGCTCATATTTGGAAACTTACCTTCTAACGCCTTATAAATTTCATCCGCTGTTGGGTGCGTCATAGATTCCACAAGGTACTCTAAAATAGCATGACGCTGTGGAGTAATGCGTACACCCGTATTTTTCAGCATTTCTAGCGCTTCTTTTAATTCTTCTTTGACCACCGTCATGCACCCCGATTCTATACGGATTATTATTTTATAATTCTTATAAAGAGTGTACTCCTTTTCTTGTCAATCGTCAATATTTCTACTATAACTGTGTGGTTTATTTTTCACCTACACTTATTTTTATGTATATTTGTCCATCATTTATACATTTACATAGAAAAAAGTGCGAAATAATCGCACTTGGAATACTATCATCTGAGGAGGTATGCCCTACCCTTTTAATGTATGAAGCATCAGCAAAAGGGTGTAGACGTATGCCTAATACTCACATCATAATAAATTTCTTTTACTTTTACTCTTACTCGTACAGAACCTTAATTTAAATACGAAAGGATGTCTTCAATATGTCCCTTCACCTTTACTTTTCGCCATTCTTTAACTAGTTCACCATCTTTATTAATAAGAAACGTAGATCTTTCAATCCCCATGTACTCTTTGCCAAAGTTCTTTTTCAGTTTCCACACGTCATATAATTCTGCCACTTTATGATCCTCATCTACTAAAAGTACGAATGGCAGATCATACTTTTCAATAAATTTCAAATGTCTATTTGCTGGATCGGGACTTACTCCTAGTATAACTGTATCTTTTTCTTGGAATAATCCATATGCATCACGAAAATCACACGCTTCTGTTGTACATCCTGGCGTCATATCTTTCGGATAAAAATATAATACTACATTTTTCCCGTGAAAATCCGACAGTTTAATCTGCTCTCCGTTACTTCCTTCTAGTGTGAAAACTGGTGCCACTTCTCCTATTGCGACCATCTTTATCACTCCTTGTCTTTTCCTTTACTATAACAAATGTTATCTTATTTTTCATTGTCTATCACAGTCCGAACTACGAATGCAAACGGCAGTGTATATCCAATCAACGCTTCAATAATTGCAATCCACCGCCCAATTCCAACAGGAGTTACATCACCATATCCAACTGATAATAAAGTAACCGCACTAAAATATAAGCATACTTCTACCAGTTGGAAAGAATGAACATTTAAACTTTCTCCATCTTCTCTCAAGGCAGCAAATCCACTTTCCTCTAATACAACATAACTTAATCCAAATGCGATAAGTACCGTTGTATAAATTAGAAATAATGAAGTTAGATTATACAAAGAAAAGAAACGCTTTGAATCTGAGTATGAGCTCCATAATATTTGAATACTTCTTAACACAGCAATGGCTGAAATTAATAAAATAAATCCCCACAACATGTCCTCCACCTCACCCTATATGTATGAGGACAAAGAACAATTTATCCCATGGTAAACGAAGCTTTTATACCCGCTGTTAGTTTCCCGCACCGCGATATTTCTTCACTCCAAAATTCCAAAGTGTGATTGCAATTGTAAAACAAATCACACCAACAATCGGTGTCGCAAATGCATAGCTATTCCATTCTGTCTTTCTTAGAAAATATGCTGCTGGGTATACGCCAACAAATGCAAATGGTAATACAAACGTTAAAATAAACCGAATCACGCGGTTATAAATATTTACTGGATAGCGTCCATAATTTCCTATGTTATACATAAGGGGCATAATCGAACTTTTCGCATCTGACCAAAAACCGATACTGGCAAGCGTCACAAATATCCCGCCATATACAAGTGCACCACCTGCTACCATGAACAAGAAAAGAAAGAAATCGTACCAATAAAAAGATAATTGAAGCTCTACTGCCGCATACCCCATTACAATAATCCCAGTAACTGCACCAATTAAAGACTCCAGTTCCATTCTTTCTAATATAATTTGAAATAAACTATGAATTGGTCTTGTTAAAACGCGATCCATTTCTCCCTTAATAATATACCTATCATTAAAATCCCATATATTAAAGAAAGCAGAAAAGATAGCAAACGGTACTAAGAAAAATCCATAAATAAAAATAACTTCTTCTCGGCTCCATCCTTTTAACGCTTGTGTATGTCCAAAAACAACAAGGATGAAAATTAAATTTACAGCTTGTAATAGTAAATCAGATAATAACCCAACGATAAAATCGCCGCGATACTCGAGTTTCGTTTTTATATATTGGCTTGCATATTGTAAAAACAGTTTTATATATAGCATCCCATCATCCCCCTTGTACAATCAGGCGTTTTCTTGCCGTTTTCCACATCAGCACAATTGGAATAATAAGTACAACTGCCCAAATCATCTGGAATAATAAAGCTTGATACAACTTACTTCCCTGTATACCTTCTGAGAAAATCATACTCGGAATATAACTGATTGCTTGAAACGGTAAAAATACCATTGCTTTTTGGGCCCATAACGGATAAAAACTGATGGGTAGTAATAAACCTGAAAATAAATCAATAACCACACGTTTCGCATACATAATTCCACTGTTATTAAATAAGAAAAAAGTGAGCATACCTGTCATTAAATTAATTTGCGTATTAATAATAAAACTGAAAACTAACGATAGGAAAAAGTATAACCACGTTTGAAAATCGGTTGTAATCTGTAACGAAAATAAAAGTGTAACAATAATCATACCTGGAATAGAAAAGAATGCAAAACGGAAAATTCCCTCTCCAAGACCTTGCATAACTTTCATTCCTAAATAATTATATGGACGAATTAATTCGACGGCTACACGTCCTTCTTGAATTTCCATTGCAATTTCTCTGTCAATATTATTAAAATAAAAAGCCCGAGCCATCCATGCAATGGCAATATAAGTTGTCATTTGAGAAATTGATAAACTTTCAATATTCTCTTTCCCACTGTAAATCGCTTGCCATAAAAAATAATACGCTCCGATATTAATCGTATAAATTAAAATTCCACTATAATAGTTTGTTCGGTAAGCAAGCATCATTAAAAAACGAACACGAATCATTTCAATATACTTACCCATGAATCATACCCTCTTCATAAATATTACGGATAATTTCCTCTGTCGACACTTCATTAATTTTTAAATCTTTAATTTGAAAAGCTTGAACTACTTTGGAAATGAGCATAGAAATTATAACTTCTTCATTGGGTATTTTTGCAATCCACGTATATTCTTCTTTTCCTTGTGACCAAGCTACATGATTATCTGGCATTAGCATTGATAATTGTTGGTATGAAACTGGTGCAGTAAATTGAAAATGTATTTCTTTTTCTGCTCCCCACTGCGAACGAAGTTTTTCTAATGATCCATCATACATAATATTTCCTTCATCCAGCATAATGACGCGTTCACATAAAGCTTCAATATCCGTAATATCATGTGTTGTTAATAAAATTGTTGTTTTATAACGTTCATTCATTTCCTTTAAAAACTCACGGATTTTTAATTTTACGAGAACATCTAGTCCAATAGTTGGCTCATCTAAAAATAAAAGTGGTGGATTATGAATTAACGCCGCTGCTAATTCACAACGCATTCTTTGACCAAGTGATAATTTACGCACCGGCTTATCTAACAACGGTCCAATATCTAATGTCTCAATGACATGTTCCATATGTTCTTTGTACTGTCTATCTGATACACCATAAACCTTCTTTAATAAACGAAATGATTCTTGTACTGCAATATCCCACCAAAGCTGCGAACGTTGACCAAATACAACACCAATCGTTCTTACAAATTCTTCTCGCTGTTTATGTGGGTTCATACCATTTACTGTGATTTGACCGGACGTTGGTGTTAAAATCCCAGTTAGCATTTTAATGGTTGTTGATTTTCCAGCACCATTTTCACCAATATAACCAACCATTTCACCTTGTTTTACAGTAAACGAAACATCATTCACTGCTGGCACTATTTTATAATTACGATTTAATAAATCGCGAAACGCACCTTTTAAACCAGAGCGACTTGAATATGCTGTAAATTCTTTACGTAATCCTTGTACTTCAATTACCGATTTCATAATCGGACCCCCTTCCTCGATACCACAACGAATAGTTTACCCAACTGCCATTCCTATCACAAACAATACGTCTTTTTGAAAAACATGTTAGAATAATACATAGATTTTTGTAAGGAGATGAATTGTAGTGAATTTCACAAAATCAGAAGCATTACATAAAGAAGCGTTAGAACATATCGTTGGTGGTGTTAACAGTCCTTCTCGTTCTTTCAAAGCAGTTGGTGGTGGATCACCTGTTGCAATGGAACGCGGAAAGGGTGCTTATTTTTGGGATGTAGATGGTAACAAATATATCGATTATTTAGCAGCATACGGTCCAATCATTACAGGACACGCTCATCCTCACGTAACAGAAGCAATTAAAACAGCAGCTGAAAATGGTGTTTTATACGGAACACCAACAGCCTTAGAAGTAAAATTTGCAAAAATGTTAAAAGAAGCAATGCCTGCTTTGGATAAAGTTCGTTTCGTAAACTCTGGTACAGAATCTGTTATGACAACAATTCGCGTGGCTCGCGCTTATACAGGCCGCACAAAAATTATGAAGTTCGCTGGTTGCTACCACGGTCATTCAGATTTAGTACTTGTAGCAGCTGGTTCTGGTCCGTCTACTCTTGGTACTCCTGATTCTGCTGGTGTACCGCAAAGTATTGCACAAGAAGTGATTACCGTTCCATTTAATAATGTAGAAACATTAAAAGAGGCACTAGATAAATGGGGACATGAAGTAGCAGCTATTCTTGTAGAACCAATCGTTGGGAACTTCGGAATTGTCGAACCTAAACCCGGCTTCCTAGAAAAAGTAAATGAGCTTGTCCACGAAGCTGGCGCACTTGTTATTTATGATGAAGTAATTACAGCTTTCCGCTTCATGTATGGTGGCGCTCAAGATTTACTTGGTGTAACACCCGATTTAACAGCACTTGGTAAAGTAATTGGCGGCGGTCTTCCAATCGGTGCCTATGGCGGGAAGAAGGAAATTATGGAACAAGTTGCACCGCTCGGCCCTGCTTACCAAGCTGGTACAATGGCTGGAAACCCAGCATCTATGGCAGCTGGTATCGCATGCTTAGAAGTACTAAAGCAAGAAGGCGTATACGAAAAATTAGATGAACTTGGCGCAATGCTTGAAAAAGGCATTTTAGAACAAGCCACAAAACATAGTATCGATATTACAGTAAACCGTCTAAAAGGTGCGTTAACTGTATACTTCACAACAGATACAATTGAAGATTATGACGCTGCTCAAAATACAGACGGAGAAATGTTCGGTAAATTCTTCAAACTTATGCTTAATGAAGGTATTAACTTAGCTCCATCTAAATACGAAGCTTGGTTCTTAACAACAGAACATACTAAAGAAGATATTGAATATACAATCGAAGCCGTTGGCAGAGCATTTGCTGCCTTAGCAAACGTATAAGAAAATACATGACCAATAGAAAAAATAGAGGCCAGCCTCTATTTTTTTCTTTTTTCTATTTCATAAATCGCGCATTAATAGTATAATTATTCATAATTATCTGTTTTATCTCTAAGTTTATATTATTGTTCTGTTGTCTATAAGGCATTATACGTCTTTAAAAATCAGACTATTCACAACTTTTATAACAGAGGGGGGATTGACGGATGCCTAACAATACAAATAAATGGACACCGTCTTTATTTCGAAATTATGCAAATGCAGAACACGATGCGTGTGGAATCGTTTCCGTTATGGAAAAACAGAATGTGCCAACAAAAGAAAATATCGATCTTTGTATACAATCACTTGTAAAAATGAACCATCGCGCAGGCTTTATTAATGGTGAGGGCGATGGTATTGGCGTTCATATCGACTTACCGAAAGCACTTTGGAAAGAAAAATTAAAAAATAGTGGATATAATCCAGCGATTGTGGATCATCCCCACTTTATCGTTGGACATTTTTTTCTAAACAAAAAAGAAAATCCTACTCTTTTAAAAAACAGTATTCGTAATAAATTAGACAATCAAAATCTCACTGTGATTTTCGAAAGTGATGATGCGATAAACTCTGATGCCCTTGGTCCTCTTGGTAAACAAGAAGAACCTTTATTTTGGCAAATTGCCATTCTTTCAGAAACACCCACTGAAAACTTGAATCAAGTACTATTCACTTTAACAATTGAAATTGAGAAAAATACAGCAATTCATGTTGCATCATTAAGTCACGATCATGTTGTGTATAAAGTTCTTGGTGCTGGCGATACACTTGTTGCTTACTATGACGATTTACAACACCCACTTATTGCATCAACGATGACACTTGGGCATAATCGCTATTCCACAAATACATTATCTAATTTTTTTCGCGTGCAACCATTTAGCATCCTTGGCCATAACGGAGAAATTAATACCATTTCCAAATTACGTGACCAAGCCGAAATGATTGATGTACCTCTTACTGCTGGAGGCAGCGATTCTCAAGATTTAAACCGCACCTTAGAAACACTTCTCGTTCACTACAACTACAGTCTATTTGAAGCAATGGATATATTATTCCCACCAATTATTAATGAGATTAAATTATACGAGCCACATATGCAAGATTTATATATGTATATTCGTGAAGCATGGGGACATTTCGCTCAGGGGCCAGCCGGGATTATTTCACGTTATAAAGATGAAGCTGTTTTTAGTGTAGATTCACTTGGTTTACGACCAGTTTGGAAAGTAGAAACAGAAAGTTCCTATATCTTTTCTTCTGAACCAGGTGTTGTATCGCCATCCGAATACGTAGCAGAGCCAAAGTCACTTGCCCCTGGAGAAAAAGTAGGTTTAAAGTGGAATACACAAGGTGACCTCGTTCTCTATGAATATGAAACATATCAAGAAGAAGTGTACAAACGGATGAAACAGCGTATTCATTTTTCAGATTATCATTTTAACTTATCTACTCCGGTCGTGAAAAAAATTGAAGGGTTATCTAACCTCTCTCAAGTTGAAACAGAGCAATATGTAGCTTTCGGCTGGGATCGTGAGCATATCCAACTTCTCGAACAAATGGCAACAAAAGGGGTTGAACCCATTCGTTCACTCGGCCATGATGCACCTCTCGCTGCACTTGATCCGGACAGACGAAACATTGCTGACTTTATAAAAGAAAGCGTTGCTGTTGTTACAAATCCAGCAATCGACCGAGACCGAGAAATTGAACACTTCTCTACACGTACAGTACTAGGAGAACGTCCTAGCTTATTTAGTGGTCAGCAGCAAACTTTTGTTACCGAACTTTTGTCACCAATTATAGTAGAAGGTAATTTAGCACAGGAAATTGCAGAAGACTTGGAAACCATCTCATATGAGCAACTTGTGCAGCTATTTGCAACTCATAGTGCAGTTTACAAACTCTCTGTTACGTTCACAGCATCAGAAACCTTACATGATGCATTAGACAGAATTAGTATAGAAGCTATAACAGCTATAAAAAAAGGTGCTTCTCTGCTATTACTTGATGATGCTAAAGCTCATCAAAACGAACACTTATGGATTGATCCGCATTTAATTACAGCTAAAGTACACCAAAAACTTACTGAACATAAATTACGACGCCAATGCTCCATCGTTGTAAGATCTGGCGCTCTCCGTTCTTTACACGATATTGTTACACTATATGGGTTAGGGGCAGATGTTATTAATCCCTATTTAATGTTCGCAACTGTAAATGATGGATCAACACAACCAATTGCTAACTTATATAAAGCGTTAAACAAAGGGCTTGAAAAAGTTATTTCGACTATCGGTATCCATGAGCTGCGTGGTTATGGCCGCCTCTTCTCTTCAATTGGTTTACACGAAGAAATTGCAAACATACTACAAATTACAAACTTTTTAGGATCACGCACTGTGGCATTTTCACTTACTTCTTTAGCTGAAGATGCAAAAGCCAGGGCACTTGATTATAGTAATCCAAAAGTTAGAATGAGAAAAACATTTCATGTCTTTCCTCGCATTTGGAAATCAATTGGTGATGTAGCCAAAGGGAATGCTTACGATAATTATCGCGAGAAATTAGCTGAAGTAGAAGATAAGAACCCCATTGCAATTCGCCACCTCGTCCAAATAAAAGAAGCTGAGCAACCAGTGCCAACTGAACGCGTTTCAATTGGCGTAAAAAACCATGACTTGCCATTCATTATTAGTTCGATGTCATTTGGCTCACAAAATGAAATTGCATTCCGAGCTTATGCAGAAGCAGCCGATCGCCTCAATATGATTAGTTTAAATGGCGAAGGCGGAGAGATTAAAGACATGATTGGTAAATACCCGCATACACGTGGCCAACAAATTGCATCAGGGCGTTTTGGCGTAAATGCCGAATTGTTAAACTCATCAAATTTAATTGAAATTAAAATTGGGCAAGGAGCAAAACCTGGTGAAGGTGGACATTTGCCAGGGTCAAAAGTCACTTCTAAAATTGCCGAAGCACGTAATGCAACAATTGGTTCAGACTTGATCTCTCCTTCCAATAACCATGATATTTACTCAATTGAAGACTTAGCACAAATGATTACCGAAATTAAAACTGCTAATCAACTCGCAAAAGTCGCTGTCAAAGTTCCAGTTGTTCCTAACATCGGAACAATTGCTGTAGGAATTGCAAAAGCTGGTGCTGATTTTATTAATATCAGCGGATTTGATGGCGGCACAGGTGCTGCACGTATTCACGCCTTGCAACACGTAGGTCTTCCCGTTGAAATTGGCGTAAAGGCTGCTCATAACGCACTATTAGAAGCAAATATGAGACACAACGTAGAGATTTGGGCAGACGGTGGTATCAGAAGTGTAAATGATGCACTGAAAATTATGCTTCTTGGCGCAAACCGTATTGGCTTTGGCACTTTATCCATGATTGCAATTGGCTGTACAACGTGCCGTGGCTGTCACTTAGATACGTGTCATGTCGGTATTGCAACACAAATTGAATCAGAAGCTCAGGCAAAAGAACATGGACTACGCCGTTTTGTTCCACGTCAATTTGAAAATGCTGTAGAAGGTTTATTGAACTTATTTAACACTTTCGGAACAGAACTTAAACGCTTAACAGGTAATCTCGGTTATACGAACTTACAAGAAATTGTCGGTCGTTCTGATTTACTAGAACAAATGCGAGGTATAGAACTATTAGATTTACAAAATTTATTACAAACATTAGACAATACCTCGTACACTATGACAGAGGAAAAACAACAACATCATTATGCAGTAGCTAATTCTTTCCAATCAAAAGAGTTAGTTGGTGTTGGTGTAGATCAACGCGTTATGGGTGGTCTTGAGTCATGCTACCGAGTCCGCAGTAAATTATATGACAACAATATGCTTGAACCAATTACATTAAAATATACAAATGGTTCCGTTCCCGGAAATGGCTTAGGTGCCTACAATAGCGAAAACTTATTTATTCATGTAAATGGCGGCGCACAAGATGGCATCGGAAAAACATCATTCGGGGGCGGTATTTATATCACAAAAGCAAAAGGAAAAGATGGAACATACTATAACGGTTCTGTCGGAAAAGGTTTTGGATACGGTGCACAAAAAGGAACTTTATATGCGCAAGGTAACGCCGATGCACGTGCTGGCATCCGCTTATCTGGAGCAGATATGATCATCGGGGGAAGAATCACAAAACCACTTCGAGAAAAAGAACACGGGAACCTAGGCGTTCATGCAAATATTAAAGGCTTCGCTTTTGAATATATGACAAACGGTCGCGCTCTCGTTCTTGGTGATCCCGGTCCATGGATTTGTGCAGGTATGACTGGTGGTATCGTTTATTTACGTCATCAACCTGAACTCGGTTTAACAGAATCTGCCCTGCGCCGAAGAATCGCAAAGGGAGCGAATGTAACATTATGTCCACTTAGCAAAAACGGGGAATCAGACATTACCGAATTATTATTAGACTACATTCGCGTATTAAATGAGCACGAACAATATGAAGAAGTTGCTCTCTTAACACCGTTATTAGAGAACATTCAGCTTCACTTTTATGAAGTCCTTCCAAAAAAAGAGCAAGCAGACCCATCTATTTCGACTGAATGATGCAACCAAATTTTCATTTACTTAAAATTGACGAAGTGAGTATCACATAGTAATCTATAATAACAATTTGAAAACCTGCTGAAATTCAGCAGGTTTTTTCATTACAAACACAGGTCCAAAAAGGAGGATTTAGAGAGCCGAGCAGGTCGAGGCACGGAAGTCAGGAGGAACGGAGTGTAGTTCATACTACATGAGTACCGGACTGGCGACGTAACGAAGACATGCGAAGGCTATCTAAACCGGACTTTTTGAACATCCATTAAAATATACGTTCAAAAAGGAGGATTTAGAGAGCCGAGCAGGTCGAGGCGCCGCAGACAGGAGGAACGGAATGTAGCTTATACTACATGAGTACCGGACTGGCAAGGCAACGAAGACATGCGAAGGCTATCTAAACCGGACTTTTTGAACATCCTATAAAATATCACTTGCTAACATATTGTAATGAATGTATAGTATCATGTTGTATCACTCATAATGACAAGAGAGAAAGGATATAAAAAAGGGTATGAAACTTGGTGCTCGCATTTTAAAAACGGGTATTGCCATTACATTAGCTTTATTTGCTTGTACTTTGCTCCAACTACCGAGTCCTGTATTCGCGGGAATTTCAGCAATTTTTGCTGTACAGCCATCTGTATACCGCTCATATTTGACAGCACTCGAACAAATCCAAGCAAACGTAATTGGCGCAGTATTCGCTATTGGATTCGCCTTTGCTTTTGGACACAATCCTTTTATTATTGGATTAACTTGTATATTAGTTATTGCTCTCACACTAAAATTACGTTTAGAAAATACAATATCTATCGCTTTAGTGACGGTCATTGCGATTATGGAATATCAAGGTACTGATTTCTTTGATTTTGCCTTACTTCGCTTTGCAACGATTATGGTCGGGATTATCGCAGCTTCACTTGTAAACTTAATGTTTATGCCGCCAAAATACGAAACAAAACTGTATCATCGTATCGTCGATAATACAGAAGAAATTGTAAAATGGATTCGTATGAACAGCAGGCAAGCTTCTGATTTCACAACATTGAAAACAGACATTGATCGTATGAAAGAAAAAATGATTAAATTAAATCATTACTACTTACTGTACAAAGAAGAAAGAAGCTATACGAAAAAAGTACAATTCGCAAAAATTCGTAAGCTCGTCTTATTTAGGCAAATGTTAGCAACAACTAGCCGTGCATTAAGTACATTAAAAGCATTACACCGTACTGAAAATGAATTGCGATATATGCCTGAACCATTTCAAGAATCCATTCAAAATGAATTAGATTCATTAACACACTATCACGAACAAGTTTTGTTAAAGTTTATTGGTAAAGCCAAAAAACAACAGTCTGTTGAGATGCTTGATGAAGTAGAAACTGGTAAACAAGAATTAATCGATATATTTATGGACTATCAAAATAAAGAAGATGAAGAATCATATAAAATATGGTTACATCTCTTCCCTCTTATTTCTTCAATTATTAATTACAGTGAAGAGGTTGAACATTTAGATTTACTTGTAGATAGTTTTTATACGTATCACAAACCAGAAGATGAACTACAAATTGATGAAAAAAAAGAAGACGAATAAAGAAACAGCCCCTTTAAGCCAAAGGGGCTGTTTCTTCTATATGTTGAATTTGATATAAATTATAATAAAATCCTTGTTTTTGCATTAATTGTTCATGAGAACCCTTTTCTTTTATTTCACCATCTTCAATATATATAATTGTATCTACATGTGTGATGGTTGCCAGTCTATGAGCAATGATAATAGTTGTACGGTCCGCAGCTAATGTTTGAAGAGCCTCTTGAATATGCCTTTCGTTCTCTAAGTCCAAAGCTGATGTTGCTTCATCTAGTATAAGTAAAGAAGGATTTTTCAAAAAGACACGTGCGATTGCTACGCGTTGCCTTTGCCCACCAGACAACTTCACACCTCTTTCGCCAACAACTGTATCGTAACCATCTGGCAAATTCATAATGAAATTGTGAATCTGTGCTGCTTTTGCAGCTGCAATGACTTCCTCTTTCGTTGCTTTCGGGTTTCCATATAAAATATTAGATTGAATCGTATCACTAAATAGAAGGTTATCTTGCAAAACAATCCCGATATGACTACGTAAATTTCTTACGTTATAATCTCTTACATTCACACCATCTATATAAATGGCACCGCTAGAGACATCATAAAACCTTGGAATTAAACTAGCGAGAGATGACTTTCCCCCTCCACTCGCTCCAACAAGGGCAACTTTTTCTCCAGGACGAATTGAGAAAGAAAGGTGATGTAATACATCTTTTTCATCAGTATTATATCGAAATGAAACTTGATCAAATACAATTTCACCTGAAAGCTTATTTTGTTTAATTGCTTTTGGAATATTTACAATATCATACTTTTCATCTAACAGCTCAAACACTCGATCCATTGAGGCAAATGATTGTGTGAGTGTTGTAGAAGAGTTAACAAGGCGGCGTAATGGACTATATAAACTGTCCATATACCCAACAAAAGCAACCATCGTTCCAAGTGTTAAAGAACCTTGAATCACTTCATATGCCGCGAACGCAATAACAAGTAATGGTCCCAAATCCGTTAACGTATTCACCGTAGAAAACGTTCGCGCTGTCCAACTTGTATGTGTTAATGCTTTCGTTAAAAACTCATTATTTTTCTTATCAAATTGCCCTTTTTCATACTCTTCTAATGCAAAACTACGCGTCACTTGCATCCCTTGAATACGCTCATGTAAGTAACCTTGCATCGTTGCCAATGCTTGTGAACGATCTTTGGTTAATTTACGAAGACGTCCAAAAAAGTATTTCACTGCAACTGCATAAATCGGCAAAATAAGCAATGCAACGAGGGTTAATTTTATATTCATCGAAAACATAACTACAATTGCAATAAAAATCGTAGCTGTATCAAGCCAGACATTCATAAGTCCTGTAATAACAAAATCCTTCGTCTGCTCCACATCATGAATCACACGTGAAATGATTTCACCTGTTTTTGTATTTGAATAATAGCGTAAACTCAATTTTTGCAGATGTCCAAAAATATGTTTTCGTAAATCATAAAGTACTGTATTACCAATACGCTGCGCAAAATATTGACGATAATATTCAACAGGTGGTCTCAGTACACCAAAAATAAAAAAGGCAATGCCGATTGCTGTTATCAATTGTGATGTTTTTTCCTGAAGTGATCCACTCCCTTGAATCACATCATCAATAATATACTTTAATAGCCACGGCATAATCAGCGGAATTCCAAACTTAATGAGTCCAATAATAATTGTAATTGTAATAAGCCAGCGATATGGTTTTACAAATTGTAAATATCTTTTTATTCCTTGCATGTAATCCCCCTTCAATAGGACAAACCTGCCGGGAAACTCCCTGCAGGTTTACTTTAATCTCTATACATTAAATATCGTTCATACCACATATCAACAAAGTCCGGCGCAAATGGCCCTTTTCTTTGATGAATCCACTGCGTTAAATACTCTACATTTCGTTTTAATATCGTATCAATCACTGGAGGATAATTCATCATCTGACTATGCTTCTCATACTCATCTTCATCTAAAAGAGTATATGTCATATCTGGATATACTTTAATATCTAAATCATAATCAATATACTTTAATGCTTCAGAATCATATGCAAATGGAGAACTTAAATTACAATAATAATATACTCCCTCTTCTCGTAACATACCGATTACATTAAACCAATAATTTGAATGAAAATAACAAATTGCAGGCTCACGCGTAATCCATGTCCGACCATCTGATTCGGTTACTACAGTCCGATCATTTGCACCAATTACAAGACTTTGTGTCCCTTTTAAAATTGTAGTCTCTTCCCACATTCTATGAATGGAGCCATTATGTTTATAACTATGTATTTGTACTTTTTCTCCTTCTTTGGGAAATCCCATACGTGCTCCCTTCTTTCACTGTGAACGCTCTTCTAAAGTTGCCTTAACTAGTATTTTTCCTGTTAAAAACGTATTGAGCCGAATTCACTTTTTTTCTATTATAACTTTTTTGTCAAAATTTTAAAACTAAACCGATACAATCCAAATTCCATAAACACGAACGAATTACTCTCCATCGACAAGTTATGATGCAACAAAAAGCCCTTCTTCATAAATTAAGAAAGGGCTTTTCCAACTAAAGTATCAAAATATACAATCCTTTAGTTAGAAATTATTTTTTCAGTTTCAAAAGAATGAATCACTTCATTTGTTTGTTGCTCAAATTTTTCATGCAAAAGCTTCAAAGCTTGTTCCGTTTTATGTATTTCTTGCCGAATAAAATGCAAATCTTTTTTATCACACTTCCCTTGCTCACTTGTTTCAATCTGTTGGTACTTCTCTAGATGCGCTTGTAACTTCAGTAACTCATCCATTGTTTGCAACTGCTCTCCTACCAACTTATCAAATAAATTCATTATTTACCTCCTGTTTTTAATAAAGTGAAGCTTTAATCAACTCTCACGAAGCGGGCATTTACAGGCAGCCCTCCATCTATCCTCCTCGTTTTCCTTTAAATCTTGAGGTGGGGGGCTTACTACCTCGAATAACAGGATACATCGCTACTACATATTTTCTAATCTCCTACCTTCTTCTCCTTTGGCTACATTTGTTGACTTATTAGAAGTTATGTCGGCTCTCTCAACAAAATTCTCAAAGTAATCGATTTGCATAACATTAGATTTTCACTAGTAACAAAACTTTCGTTTTCGTCATAATATGACAAACAAAGAAAACACTTCTCTTGAATCGAGAAGTGTTTTTCTTTGTTATTGATTCGTGCTAGAAGATTGCGATTTTTTCGCTGCTGATTTTGCATTTTGTTGTTTTACTGCTTGTACATCTGTGTCAGTTGCAAACTCTGTGCCGTAACTAGCATTTGCACTTTGAACACCAGCGCTAGATGCTTGTGCTTTCTTTGCTTCTGATTGTGCGTTTTGTTGTTTTACTGCTTGTACGTTTGTCTCAGTCGCAAACTCTGTACCATAGTTAGCATTTGTACTTTGAATGC
Organism: Bacillus pfraonensis; assembly: GCF_050768835.1. Taxonomy (NCBI): domain Bacteria; kingdom Bacillati; phylum Bacillota; class Bacilli; order Caryophanales; family Bacillaceae; genus Bacillus; species Bacillus pfraonensis. Next base: position 16,642 of record NZ_JAHCDO010000024.1, read on the forward strand.
TAGCACCAGAAGTTGCTTTGTTATAACCTTGTTGTTTTTTACTCATCTTTCTCACCTCCACAACCAATAATGTAACCAACCACTCTAAAAGATATCCGTAAAATTATTTTTTAATTGGTGCATATATCTTTCCAGGCTCATTCAAACTACATATGATGGAGGTGTACACATGTACGTTGGACGCGATATGACAGAACTATCTATGATTTCGAAAGAAAAATGGAAACAAGATGAATTAGCTTATTTTCACCATTCCTTACAGCAAATCATGCCCTATTTAAACGTAGAAGGCCAAACGATCTACAAAGAAATTATAAAAGAAATTGAATCACGGGGCGGTCTTCAAAAAAGCGAAGCGGATTGGACACACGGTACAAAAATTTCTTACGACTAAAAAACGTGTTCCCTAATTCGGGAACACGTTCCATCTCCAACTATTATGGTTGGAGTTTTTCAACACATTCTTCATAAATCGTACGATGCGATTTAGAGAAAGGTAATTTCTCAAAGTCTTCTTTCGATACAACCTTTAATGTATCTGTTTCTTTAATAACACTTGCTACTTTTCCATAAAATACAAATACATCCCACGTACGGTGGGTGAATGTATGTTGAACGTTCATTGCATATTCATCGATTGAAACAGAAAGAGAAAAATTTTCTTTCATATAATCAGCCAGCTGCTGTTTATGATTTCGAATTCCTTCACTTATTTCAACGTTTGGAAATTCCCACATGTTGGCAAGTAATCCTGTACTCGGTCTTTTGTTAATTACATAATCCCCATCTTCTGTCTGCAGCACTCCTGCAACAAGCGGTACCATTTTAGGAGCTTTCGCCTTACTTTTGACAGGTAACTCTTTTTGCACACCTTCTTCATATCCACGGCAATGCTCACGAACAGGACAAAGTAAACAAGCTGGATTTTTCGGAATACAAATAAGCGCACCTAACTCCATTAAGCCTTGATTAAAATAGGAGGGATTTTCCTTTGAAATAATTTCATGTACAATTTCTTCAAATACTTTTCGTGTCTTAGGTTTCGCAATATCATCCCACACTGACAATATACGGGATAAAACACGCATTACATTGCCATCTACAGCTGGCTCTGGTATACCGTATGCAATACTTAAGATCGCACCTTTTGTATAAGGACCAACACCTTTTAACTTTTCAATTTTTTTCACATCATTTGGTACTTTCCCGCCATATACTTCTTTTACTTCTTTCACTGCTGCATGTAGATTCCGTGCTCTAGAATAATAACCAAGCCCTTCCCATGCTTTTAATACTTCTTCATCTTCTGCATCAGCCAATGCTTCTAATGTTGGAAACTTTCCCATAAAATTTGCGTAATATGGTTTTACAGCTTCTACTCGTGTTTGCTGCAACATAATCTCAGAAACCCAAACACGATACGGATCTTTATTTTCACGCCACGGTAAGTCACGTTGTTCTTTTTCAAACCAACTAATTAAATCGTGTTGAAACTTCTCTATGTTAAAATCATCTAATATTTCAAGTGCCAAACTTGATCCCCCTCATTTTTTTGCATATACGTACTATTATAAAGATTTTAGGAAAAAATTTAAGTAAGATGATATAGGAAATAGAAGGCAAATGCCTTGAGATATCGAATAAAAAGAGTTACATTAATAAAAAAATGGAGGTGTGTTTTCATGGACACAGCCACTCACCTTGTTATGGGCGTCACATTAGGTGGTTTAGCAACGTTAGATCCAGCCATTAGCCAAAGTGATTTCGGACCACAAGCAGTTATGCTTGCAACGATTGCCGGCTCCAATATTCCTGATATTGATACTGTCTTAAAATTACGTAACAATGCAAAATATATACGAAACCATCGTGGAATTACTCATTCCATTCCTGCTGTTATTCTTTGGTCCTTTCTTATAAGCGGAATTGCCTTTGCCTTCTTTACAGAATCGTCCTATCTTCATCTACTACTTTGGTCATTTATCGCCGTCTTTCTTCACGTATTTGTTGATATTTTTAACGCTTATGGTACGCAAGCGTTACGGCCTTTTACAAAAAGATGGGTTGCATTAGGTGTAATTAATACATTTGATGCTGTCATTTTCTTTATCCATATACTCGCTATCGCCTGCATGCTTGTCGGTTCCCATAAAGGGTATACTGCTTTAGCTGCATATATATTAATGTTTGTCTACTATGTCGGTCGAATTGTAATGAGACAAAATATCAAAAGTGTAGTTTACAAACGATTTGAAGATGTAGAGGAAGTCATTATTTCTCCTTCCTATCGCTTTTACCATTATCATTTAGCAATTACTACAAAAGACAAATACTATGTTGCTCGTTGGCACCGCGGCCATATTATGGTGCATGATAAATTTGATCGTATTCCACTTCCAGACAATAAAATTATGCAGGCTGCACAAAAAGATGAAAATATTTCTGCTTTTTTATCTTTTTCACCTGTATATCGCTGGGATATCTTTGATTATGAAAACTATTATGAAGTGCGTTTTATCGATTTACGCTACCGTAGTAAAGACTACTATCCATTCGTTGCAATTGTCCAACTGGATCAAAATTTAAATATCATTAGTTCCTATACTGGATGGATTTTTAGTGAAGAAAAGCTTCGTAAAAAATTAGAATTGATTCCACATTAAAAAGAGCGACCAACTCGGTCGCTTTTTTTAATGCTTTAAATGGTCGTCTTGATTAATTAAATGACTATATTTCGGATTATTCGTACGAATTTCATGAAGACGTTCACCATGGTTATTAATCCATGTTCTTACAATTTGTTCCGTCATTTCTTCACCCTGATAACGCCCAGATTTTGCATATGTTACTTGGAAGTCCTCCCATAATAACTCAATCCATGCGCGTGCCTGTGAATAAGACAAAAAACTATTTTTTTCCAAAAGTTCTTTTGTTAATATTTCATACTTATCATTCATTATTTATTTCTCCTTTTATTGATTTTGTACTTTATCTCGTGCCTAACAACCACAGCAGAATGATGAAAGAGCAAATCCCCCTTTATTTTTTAAGCATAATTTCTTTTGCTTTGCACATTCTATTAATGATACTTCTTAGTAAGTATCATTTTACAATGAGGGGGCGTTCTTCTTGGGTAAACAATCTGAAATTTGGTCTGAGGCCAGAAATAATAACAATATCGACGGTCAACCGAAAGCAAAAGATCGTTTTGCTTCAAAAAGGCCTAACGGTACGATTAATACACACCCACAAGAACGTATGCGTGCCGCAAATCATCAGGAAGAGTAAAACAAATAGTCAGTTCTAAAGGGTTATTACGATTAACTTCCTACATGAGGTGATAAAGATGAGCTACCGTAATCATTTAGATCGTCGTTCTGAATTATTCAACCCTACCTGGGCACGTCCGAAACATGCAAAAGCGCAAGTGAATGGACAGACGCAGCAAACCCAGTCTCTCATTATTTTGGCGAATGAGATGAGAAAGCGCCAGATTTAACTGCCTATCTCCTTTAACAACTACGAAAAATGAAAACCAGAGCAGCCAAGGCTCTCTGGTTTTTTATTTCTTCTGTAATAACGAAATAGGAATACCAATTTCCTCTGTCTCATTTTGTTTACGTCCCCAAGCAAATACTCCATTGAAATACGTAATCGTAAATAATATACCCGGTTCTTCTATCAGTTCATACGTTTCACCAGTCTGAAACGCATTTATATCCGTCATATAAGCACGAGCCATTGCCATTTTTCTCATTAATACATCAAACTCATTTACTATACCAAGCTGTTCTGCCTTCACAGCCTGTTCTTTTAAGATACCAATTTCCTCTCTTAGCTCATGTGGTGTCATCTCACTATAACGTTTCGGCATATTCATCATATTCTTCTCTCATCCCTCTTCACGTTTCATTTGTAAAAATGTCTCTATCTCATCGATGGAAAATCCTTTTCGATATAATGCTTGTTTCATTTTATTTTCATATGTCCATCCATCATGCTTTTTATGCTTCTCATGATACTTATTTCCATGATATAACAACGCTTCTTGTTGTTGCGTTTCATCCTTGTCCTCTTTTAATTCTTCTAGACAAATTTGAATCACATCACGATTATATCCTTTACGGACTAACATTTCTTCTAACTTTTGTTTCATTTGTAAAAAAGAATGCTTTTGATAGGATTTTTTCTTTTTTTCCACAAGTTCAAGAGCATTTTCAATTTGCTTCTCTTTCGGATATTCTTGTAAACTATGAGTAATAATTATATCCTGGACACCTTTACCAAGAAGTTCCCTTCTAATAATAGTCGGTCCTTTTTGATTCACATTACTATGAGTTCGCACATACGAAATGGCATACTCTCTATCATTAATATAGCGATCACGTAATAATTTCGATATAACTTCAGAGATGATGGCTTGTCCAACTTCTTTTTTTCGTAAATATTCTTCTACTTCTTGTTTCGTCCGCATTTGATAGGATAAATAAGAAATTGCTTGCAAATATGCTTTTTGCACTTCTTCATTGTACAAAATATTTGCTAATTCTACTTCATCAATTTCTAAACCCTTTTGCAACCCATGCTTGATTAAGATGACTTGATTTACACTAAATCCATATTCTTCGCCTTGTCCTTTATCAATATAAATATTAAATCGTTCTTTCGTTCGCTTTTGTACTTCTATTTTTGTAATGACAGCCATATTCTTCACCTCACCACTATTTTAGCATAGTTACGAAACAAATTTGTTTTTCAGAAATATATATAATAGGGAGGAAATTTAGTTGAAGATCGCAATTTCTGGTGGAACTGGTTTTATCGGTAAAGCATTAGCTAATTTTTTAAGCCTAAAAGGATATACAATTTACATTCTCACCCGAAAAAAAAGAGAGAATCCTCTCAATTCTAACATTCACTACATTAAATGGAATACTCACTCACATAAATTTCCTCTCACTTCTATTGATGTTGTTGTAAATCTAGCTGGAGAAGCTATTAATAATGGTCGCTGGACGAAAAGACAGAAAGAAAACATTGTAGCGAGTCGTCTTCATACAACAAATAGTCTCATTAAGCAATTACAAACATTACAAAAGAAACCCCATACTTTTATTAACGCTAGCGCAATTGGCTATTATGGTACATCTGAAACAAAAATCTTTACAGAACAGAACAAAGAAAATGGCAGTGACTTTTTAGCAACCACAGTAAAACTCTGGGAAGAAGCAGCATCTAAAGCAACTTCTCTCGGAATTCGAACCGTCTATACCCGCTTTGGAATTGTTTTAGGAAAAGATGGTGGTGCCCTTCCTAAAATGTTGCTCCCTTACAAATTATTTATTGGTGGGACAATTGGTTCAGGTAATCAATGGCTATCTTGGATTCATCTAGATGATGTCATTCGTATGATTGATTTTGCAATAACCACAAAAGAAATAGAAGGCCCTCTTAACATTACGGCTCCACATCCTACAACAATGAAAGAGTTCGGAAAGGTGCTTTCAACTGTCATGCATCGCCCACATTGGTTTCCCGTTCCAGCATTTGCACTACATGCTTTACTTGGAGAAATGAGTATGCTTGTGTTACAAGGACAACATGTATTGCCTAACAAAGCAATGCAGCATGGATACCAATATTCTTTTCCCACATTAAAGCATGCATTACAAAATATTATATTGCATACACTGTAGTACTTCTGAAATACGCTCATTAAGATTGTTCAATTTAAAAGTTATGAGCCACTGGAAATGAGGTCTCTATGAAAACGCTATTTAAGCAAGCCACTGTATACCCTATTACTTCTTCTAAATTTCAAGGAGATGTATTAGTTAAAAACAATCAAATCACTGCAGTAAAACCAAATATTGAGCCAACTCAAGACATGACTGTTATCGATGCAAGAGCACTTCACCTTTTACCAGGATTTATCGATGTGCATACTCACCTTGGACTATACGATGAAGGGACTGGATGGGCTGGAAATGATGCTAATGAAACGTCCGAAGTATTAACCCCTCATATACGTTCTTTAGATGGTATCCATCCTTTTGATATCGCTTTTCAAGATGCAGTTCAAAGTGGCGTTACAACTGCCCATGTTATGCCTGGAAGTCAAAATATTATTGGCGGAACAACATGTGTGATTAAAACTGCTGGAATGTGTATCGATCATATGATTATTCAAGAACCTGCTGGATTAAAAATTGCATTTGGAGAAAACCCAAAACGAGTTCATAGTAATGGTACAAAGGAATCAATTACTCGTATGGGGATTATGGGATTACTTCGTGAATCCTTTTACGAAGCACAACATTATGGAAATGAAGCAGATTTTCGAATGCTTCCTATTCTAAAAGCACTGCGCCGAGAAATTCCAGTACGTATGCATGCTCACCGGGCAGATGACATTCTTTCCGCTCTTCGCTTCGCAAAAGAATTTAATCTTGATTTACGTATTGAACACTGTACAGAAGGACACTTTATTGCAAAAGAACTTGCTAACCAAAACTTAAAAATATGTGTCGGTCCGACATTAACACGCCGATCAAAAATTGAATTAAAAAACAAATCATGGGATACGTACCATATTCTATCCAAGCATGGGATAGAAGTTTCTATTACAACAGACCATCCCTATACTCCAATTCAGTATTTAAATGTTTGTGCAGCCATCGCAGTCAGGGAAGGATTAGATGAAAAAACCGCATTAGAAGGAATTACAATCACTCCCGCCCGAAACTTACGTTTAGAGAAAAGGATTGGAAGTATTGAGGTTGGAAAAGATGCCGATCTTGTATTATGGACCCATCACCCATTTCATTATTTAGCCAAACCCATACTAACTATGATTGACGGAAAAATAATTTACAAAAAAAATAAAAAAAACTAGTTTATTTTTTTGACTAGATAAAGTATTATACGATTATAAACTGAATGAAACCATAATCAATTTGTGTCGTGATTATTCATTTCAAATTGATGAATGGGGAAGGCAAATGGTGCGCCACCAGCGTTATAGACTGGTTCTAGTGGGTTCGATTCCCACCCCGAAATTTTTTAAAGATTGATATAAAAATTTCGAGGGTGGGGTGTTTTTTCGTCATGCTACCCTCATGTGAGGAGGAGTTAGTATGTTAAAAAAACGCGACTTACACGACAGCCACGTTCTATACGATTTAATGGTGGATCCAGCTGTCTTCCCTTTTGTGCGTCAAAAGGCTTATTCGTATGAAGAATTTCTATTTTTAACAAAACAAACAATTGAGGCTGAAGAACGTGGTGAATTAATCTCACGTACCATTTTAGATGAATGGGGAAACCCTATCGGCACAATTACTTTATTTGATGTGCAAGAAAAAGCTGGATTTCTTGGTACATGGCTAGGAAAACCTTATCATGGCAAAGGATATAATAAACTAGCAAAAGATGCTTTTTTCAGCGAGCTTTTCTATGAATTAGATATCGAAACAATCTTTATGCGCATTCGCAAAGTAAATATTCGTTCGATAAAAGCAGCTGAAAAACTATCATATGTAAACCTAGCAAATGAAACTAGAAAAGCTGTTTATGATCAAATTAACGCAATCGAAGAAGTATATAACTTATATGAAATTCCAAAGGATCAATATACCCTTTCTACAATGCGCGACACTACATTCCAAGATACACATCATTTAAAAGAAGCGTAATAATATATATCCATTTTAATTTTCGGACATATAGCATGAGCCTAAACCTCTCCATGAGCGGATACTCTCACACCTAAAAGGAATGGTTGTATGTCGGTCTTTCAATGCGTATTTATATAATTATAAAATGAATATACTTGTTGATTATGTATATCTCCTTGTGTCATTGGAAACGATAGGTAATAACTTTATGACACGAGGTGATCTGTAATGGATAGAAAGAAACGTGAAAAAGCAAGAAATACATTAAATAGTACACAAGAGGTTCTTTATCAGCGAGAGTTTCGCAGAGCGGATCGCGCAGCAGGATATCGTCCTAAAGGTGTGTAATTATAAAGTGAAACTTGAGGGATTTTTTACTCCCTCCTATCAAATTTATACAGATTAAAGATTTACTCCTTATATAATAAGGAGTATTTTTGTGGAAAACTTTATCCACAGAATTAATAGAATTGTGTATAAATTTAACGATTATTGAGGATAGATATGTATTTAATCACATATAATCCACTTAATTTGTGGATATTTTTTCAGAAAATTGTGGATTATGTGGATATCATTGTTAATATTCTGATTTTACCTTCTATTGAGAGCGTATTCTTTTGTGGATAACATAACAAAAACCCTCTTTCAAACAAAAAGAGGGTTTCACATTACGTAAAAGATTGAGCAAGAGCTGGAGATTTCATTGGCATGTGATTAGATTGTGCATGATTCTCTTCTAAAATTGTATCAACAATATGAGAGGCTGGTTCTGGACGATAAATGCTTCTCATCGCTTCTTTCATTTGTAAAAGCTTCATGTCATCTTCTAACAACGCTTTCGTTTTCACAAAAATCTCAGCATCTTCACGAACTACAACTGCTGCTCCTTTTTTCTCAAAATATAGTGCATTTTCATTTTCTTGTCCTGGTACAGGTTTGTATAAAATGACAGGTACTTGTAAAGCTGCTGCTTCACTTAATGTGATGCCTCCCGGCTTCGTAATCATACAAGAAGTGACACGGAATAACTCATCGATGTTTTCTACATAGCCAAATACTTTTAGTACTTCAGGATCCTGTTCCTGCAGTACTAACAATTCCTGTTTGAGAGCATCATTTTTTCCGCACACAACAGCTACTTGCAGATTAGGCACTGACATAAATGATTGGCATAATTCCTTTACATTTCCTAATACACCATGAGCCCCTGCTACAATAAGCAAAATCTTTTTCTCTCGAGATAACTGATATTTATTATATATAAGTTCTGAATTCATAGTTAACTCGAAGTTTCTACGAATCGGAATCCCTGTTTCCACAATTTGCTCTGAAGGCACACCGATTTCAACCATTACTTTTTTCACATGATCTGTTGCGACAAAATAACGATCTACTTCACGATGAATCCATATTTTATGCAAACAGAAATCTGTTAGCACATTATAAACAGGAATTGAAAAACCTGTTTGTTTTTTCAATTCTGGTACGGCAATAATCGGAAATGTATTAATAACAATGTCTGGTTTTTCCGCATGCAAGAGTGCTTTTAAACGCTTTCTCCCAAAGTTTGCATACCACGATGCGATTTTTTTATCATAAATTTTCTCTACACCGTAATAAAACAAACGATATAACTCTTTACCTATTGTATAACTTTTTAAATATAGATATTTTGTAATGTCCGTTATGACCGGATGTGATTCTCCAAATAGATCACAAACAATCACATCTTCAATTCCTTTTTGACGAAATGTTTGTTCTAATGTTTTTGCTACTTGCACATGACCATTACCGTAATGTGCAGTTAATATTAAAACCTTGGGGTTTTTTATCAAACAAATCCACTCCTAGCTTTTTCGCTTTCCCGTATTGCATATACGACAATAGGAAAAACATTTTCCTAAAAAAAATTACATGTTTGGATTCCAACACTTTCATGTTAGCTATGTACCTGTCGTGGATATGCAAAGCATATAAGATTGACCCCTTAATCCTATCTGTGCTCATATCTTTATATTATACTTTCCTATAAGAGCTTTCGCAATAACTTACAAATGATCATACTTCATGATACTCGCCCTGCTACTTCTTAATTCTTGTTACTATTTGGTTTTCCCTTTACAATTATGTAAATTTATCCTCTTATTTCTTTACAAAAATATGGATATTCTACTTTCAGTATACTCTTTTCTTCAGATATACTCTAGATTTTATGAAAAGAAAACAAAAAGTCTAATCCATTTGGATTAGACTGCTTGTAAAATATTTTTTGCATTTTGAACATTTTTTTCTGTTGGAGGTTCTACACCTTCAAGAGGATACTTATGTCCAAGGGCTTCCCATTTATATACACCAAGCTTATGATATGGTAAGACTTCTACTTTCTTTACGTTAGAAAGACTTTGAATGAAGTTAGATAATCTCTGCAAATCTTCTTCACTATCAGTAACACCTGGAACTAATACGTGTCTCACCCAAATTGTTTTTTGTTTATTAGATAAATAACGAGCAAATTGTAAAATGTGTTCGTTCGTTTTACCAGTTAATTTACGGTGCTTTTTAGAATCGATATGTTTTAAATCTAATAATACTAAATCTGTATAGTCCATTAAAATATCTAGTTTTCTTTGGAACTCTGGTTCTTCAGAATAGCAACCGCCTGAAGAATCAATTGTCGTATGAATTCCGATTTCTTTACATTTCTTAAATAACTCAATTAAAAAATCTAACTGCAGTAAAGGTTCCCCACCACTCACTGTGATGCCGCCTCCGGAAGCTTCAATAAAGGGAAGGTAACATGTAACATCCTGCATCACTTCTTCAACTGTTATTTCTTTTCCTTTACCAATTTCCCACGTATCAGCATTATGACAATATTGACAGCGTAATAAACATCCTTGTGTAAATATGACATAACGAATTCCTGGGCCATCAACAGTACCACAAGATTCTACAGAATGAATTCTTCCTTTTACCATGTTACTTCCTCCTTTATTGAAACAGCTTCCCTCTGCTTTTTTATTAAAAGCAGAAGGAAACTCTTTACTTACATGCTTTCATGCATTGTACGATTAATTACATCAATTTGTTGTTCACGAGTTAATTTAATAAAGTTAACAGCGTAACCAGATACTCGAATTGTTAATTGTGGATATTTTTCAGGATGTTCCATTGCATCCATTAATGTTTCACGATTAAATACGTTAATATTTAAGTGATGTCCTTCTTTCACTGCATATCCATCAAGCATAGATACTAAGTTGCGAATTTGTACATCATCTTCCTTACCAAGTGCTTTTGGAATAATTGAAAATGTATTAGAAATACCATCTTGTGCATCTTCATATGGTAATTTTGCAACAGATAATAGTGATGCTAGTGCACCTTTTGTATCACGTCCATGCATAGGGTTTGCACCTGGCGCAAATGGTTCCCCAGTACGACGACCATCTGGAGTGTTACCTGTTTTCTTACCATATACAACATTAGATGTAATAGTTAAAATTGACATGGTATGAACAGAATTACGGTATGTTTTATGTTTACGAAGCTTGTTCATAAATGTTTTTACAAGGTTTACTGCGATTTCATCTACACGGTCATCATTGTTACCGTATTTGGGGAAATCTCCTTCAATTTCAAAGTCAACTGCAATCCCGTTTTCATCACGAATTGGCTTTACTTTCGCATATTTAATTGCACTTAAAGAGTCAGCTACTACAGATAATCCTGCGATACCTGTTGCCATTGTACGAAGAACATTCGTATCATGAAGTGCCATCTCAATACGTTCATAGCTGTATTTATCATGCATATAATGAATTACATTTAATGTATTTAGGTATAAACCTGCTAGCCATTCCATTGTCATATCAAATTTATGCATTACTTCTTCATAATCTAATACTTCAGCAGTAATTGGTGCATATTCAGGTCCAACTTGTGCTTTTGATTTTTCGTCTTTACCACCATTAATCGCATATAATAATGCTTTCGCTAAGTTTGCACGTGCTCCGAAGAATTGCATTTGTTTGCCAATTCTCATTGCAGATACACAGCATGCAATACCATAGTCATCGCCATATTCCGGACGCATAATATCATCATTTTCATATTGAATTGCAGATGTATGAATAGACATTTTCGCACAGTAGTTTTTAAATTTCTGTGGTAGTTGTTTAGACCAAAGAACTGTTAAATTTGGTTCTGGTGCTGGTCCTAAATTATCTAATGTATGCAAGAAACGGAATGAATTTTTCGTTACTAATGGACGACCATCAAGTGCAATACCACCAATAGATTCAGTTACCCAAGTTGGATCACCGGAGAATAATTCATTGTAATCAGGTGTTCTTGCGAATTTTACAAGACGTAATTTCATAATGAAATGATCGACAATTTCTTGCGCTTCTTCTTCTGTTAATGTACCCTTTTCTAAATCTCTTTCAATGAAGATATCTAAAAATGTAGAAGTACGACCTAGGCTCATTGCTGCCCCGTTTTGCTCTTTAATCGCTGCAAGATAAGCGAAATATAACCATTGGAATGCTTCTTGTGCATTTGTTGCTGGTTTAGAAATATCAAAACCATGAGAAGCTGCCATTTGTTTTAATTCTTGCAGTGCGCGAATTTGTTCAGATAGCTCTTCACGTAAACGCATTGTATCTTCGCTCATTACACCGCCAGTTAAATTCAAATCTGCTTTTTTCGCTTCAATTAAATGATCTACACCGTATAACGCTACGCGGCGATAGTCACCGATAATACGCCCACGGCCATATGCATCTGGAAGACCAGTAATAACACCTGATTTACGAGCCGCTCTCATTTCCGGTGTATATGCATCGAATACACCTTGGTTATGCGTTTTACGCCAATCTCTGAAAATACGACTAAGTTCTTTATCCATTTCATATCCATAAGCTTCACAAGCTTGCTCTGCCATACGAATACCACCGTATGGTTGTAAAGAACGTTTAAATGGTTTATCTGTTTGGAAACCAACTACTTTTTCAGTATCTTTATTTAAATATCCAGGACCGTGAGATGTAATAGAAGAAACAATGCTTGTATCCATATCAAGGACGCCGCCATTATCACGTTCTTGTTTCGTTAAATCCATTACTTGATTCCAAAGTTGTTTTGTTGCTTCTGTTGCTCCCGCTAAGAAAGATTCGTCCCCTTCGTAAACGTTTACATTATTTAAAATGAAATCACGAACATCAATCTCTGCTTTCCATTTTTCACCTTTAAAGTTTGTCCATGCATTTTTTACAGTTTCTAATACTTGAGTCATCCTAATCTCCTCCATTTTTGATTAGTACAGGACTAAGATTTTTTATATAACAGCTTACACATTTAGAATACTACTTTTTTGAAAAAGCGAACGAGATAGTTGTGACATGTTTGTGAAATATTGAGCAAATTACTATACACATAGTGTTAACTCCAATTAAAACTCTTTTAAATTAACACTTTCCTTAATTGTATTTTTTTGGTATCCTTATAAATGAATCCTATTCTGTGGTATAAAGAGTCATACCCATTTCAAACTGTAATACCCTTATATCTTATTCTGTTATATTTTTTCTAAAACAGAATAGAAAGAAGTGTACCTGTTTGGTACACTTCTTTTCATAATGAATAAGATATAGCTTGTGATTAAATTAAGGCATAATCTAGAATAACGAAGATAACGTTTTAGATGTTTTTAATTTTTCAAAGTTATAATTGCAGCCACAGCGTAATATATCGCTGATTCTAATTCCGCATGTTCCGCTACAGATACTGTAATAAGTGATCCTCCACTTGCTGAGAAATATTGAACCGCTTCTAATGGAATGCCATCCTCTTTCACATCGATATAAGTGCCATCTTGCCATTTCCCCTGTTGCAATGTCGCAGATAAATCTCCTGTTACTTTCCCAATCTCTTTTCCTTCAACTGATAAGAAGCACCATTCCCATCTTGTTAAACTTAACAATTGATTGATTTCCCCAATTTTCTCTCCCATTAAGCTATAAAAGGTATATGAGTTTCGTACACCTCTTTTTTTCTTGATTACTAACAGCTCTTCTCCTAATTCATTGAATAAATAAAATTGTTGCTCATACATTCCTTTAAAGAAAAAGGATAAGATACTTTTCCATATCGTTTGAATCTGGGAATCATACTTTTCTTTGAGCATCCCCATTGTATTTCCATCTAGTCCAAAGTATGTAATTGTCGTAAAAAAATTAGTTTCCCTACGAACGACAAACCTCCGCTGATCCAACAATAGAGAGCTTTCTTTATCTTGAATGATTCTTTCTATTTTTTTCGCTCTGCTTCTTTCTATCAAACTATAAATCAGGAACATACATGCTGGTAATACAACACTTATTACTTTCAGATTCTCCTTTTCTGAACTAAAAAGTGTTCCGCTTTGATATTCCACTACAAATCCAATCATGATAATAATCCATACAATAATAGCTAAATATAAAGTTCGTCTCGCATTTCGTGCATGGTGCTTATGAATACTCATAACATCACCCTTCTCCCCATTTTTTCCATTATCTCAATAAATATATCCTTCCTCAACTCGTAAAAAAGAGACTACCCCCAAGGATAATCTCTTACACTTCAATATGCTGTAGCATTGTGTAAATATCATTATTAAGCGTACCAAATGATTTAATGTTATTTTGAATATTAGATAATAAAATAACATACACATTCCCACTTCTACTAAATCCATTTAAGCAATTCCATCCAGGCATTACACCGTGATTAGAGTAACTTCCCGGATTTACATACCAACCAAATCCATAATCTTTTTTAAATGCTGTAAACATTTGATTATAGCTTTCTTTAGATATTAGCTTCCCAGAAAATAGCGCTTCATTAAATAAATATAAATCATTTGCACTCGTATATATATCACCATTTCCATATAATTGTGACATATTTGGAATAGCAGGAACTGTCATATTATTATTTACAACCTTGTAACCAGTCGACGGATACTTTGTTTTCTCTAATTCCGTTCCGAAACCTGATTGTTTCATCCCTACAACATCAAAAATATGTTGTTTAATATACTCTTCTAACGGTTGCCCGCTAACTTTTTCAACGATGTAACCAAGTATTGAGTAATTTGAATCCGAATACTTCCATTTTTCACCTGGATTAAATAAACGTTTTTGCTGCCCAATTCGCTTCAACAATTCCTCATGAGAAATATCATCTTCTCCTGCCTCATATTCAGGAATTCCTGATGTGTGTGTCAATAGATGAACTAACTTTACTTCGTTACCCCTCGGAAAATCAGGAATATATTTTGCTATTGTATCCTCTGTTTGAATTTTATTTTGATCTTTTAGCTGCATAATCGCTGTAGCTACAAATGCCTTTGAAATTGAACCAATATAAAATGTTGTTTGTGAATTATTCGGTATTTTTTTCTCCTGATTTGCCATCCCGTATCCCTTATTTAAAAGTACTTTACCATTTTTCACAACAACTGCTGTTCCACTAAAATTTTTGCTCTTTAAATACTCATCTAACTCAGCATTCTCATTAACTTCTTGTGGCGGTTCTTCGACAGGTTTTTCCGCAGCCTTGGCTTGCTGCGTGTCTTCTAGAGGTTGTTCTGATGGTTTTTGTTCTGATGGCTTTTGTTCTGATGGTTTTTGTTCTGATGGTTTTTGTTCCGTTTCTTTCTTTACTTCTGTCGTTGCTTTTAACGTATTCTCTTTTTTAGTATGTGCAGTAATTTTTGTATATCCGAAATATACAAGCGAAAACAATACAATGAGAATGACCGTTCTTTTTATGTATGTAATCGGTCGACGAGCTCTCATACTGACACTATCTTTTTCTTCATTCATGGTTCTTTTTTCCCCTTATTCACCAATAATTTAATCACTTCATAAAAAAGTATGACCTCTAAATTTTCCTAACTAATGGAAATTTCATTTTATATCATCCTTACTTTATCATGTGACGAACATATTACCAACAAATATGTACAAAAAAGGAAAAAGAAAATTTTCAAAAGTAAGATTGGCGATAAAAATTCTATAAAAAAGAGGATGCCCTCAAAAAGGGCGATTTTATCAACCTTTTTGAACATCCTCTTTCACCATTATTTATACATGTTTTTTCATATCATCAGCTACAGATTCAACGTTTGTACCTACGATAACCTGTACGCTTGTGTTACTTAATTTCATAACACCTTTTGCACCAGCACGTTTTAATGCTGGTTCATTTACTAAGTTTGCATCCTTCACTTGTAGGCGCAGACGAGTTGCACAGTTATCAATAACTGTTAAGTTGTCTTTTCCGCCTAATGCCGCAACATAAGTTTCACCAATAGAACCTGCAACTGGAGCATCTCCCTCTTCAGCTAACTCTTCGTCATCTTCACGACCTGGAGTTTTCAAGTTGAATTTCTTAATTAAGAAATAGAATACTACGAAGTAAATTGCTGCATAGATTAAACCAATTCCCGCTAATAATAACGGTTTTGTTGCAATACCGAAGTTTAAGAAGTAATCAATCGCACCGGCACTAAATGAGAATCCATCATGAATGCCAAGCGTTGTAGTAACAAATAATGAAATACCTGTTAATACAGCATGAATACCGTATAATACTGGAGATAAGAACATGAATGAGAATTCAATTGGTTCTGTAATACCAGTTAAGAATGAAGTTAAGGCAAGACCACCTAACATACCTGTAACCATTTTACGTTTTTCTGGTTTAGCTGCTGCAATCATTGCAAAACATGCTGCTGGTAAACCGAACATCATGATTGGGAAGAAACCAGTCATAAACATACCAGCTGATGGATCTTGTGCAAAGAAGCGTGCAATATCACCATGAACAACATCGCCGGCTGCATTTGTAAAGTCACCAAGTACAAACCAGAAATATGTGTTCATTACATGGTGTAAACCAATTGGAATTAGTAGACGGTTTAATAAACCGAATAACCCTGCACCAATTGCCTCTAAGTTTACAATGCCGTGTGCTACTGCATCAATACCACTTTGGATTGTTGGCCAAATTTGACCGAATACCAATCCTAGAAGAAGCATAACAATAGAAGTAATAATTGGTACAAAACGTTTTCCTGCAAAGAACCCTAACCATTCTGGTAATTTGATTTTATGGAACTTGTTATATAATAATCCAGCAACAACCCCAGCAATAATACCGCCTAGTATGGCCATATTTATCTTTGGCGTTAACGCTGCCGCTTTTGAAACTTTTGTCATTGTATCCGCTAACTTACTTGGATCAACTGATCCTAATAAGTCTTGAACACCTTTTAATTTATCATTTAGCTCTGCAGCAGAATACCCTTTACTTAATGTATCAGTTGTATTCTTCATAACTAAATAACCAATCGCGCCTGCAAGACCTGCAGCACCACTACCATCAACCGACAAACCGATTGCAACACCAATTGCAAAAATAAGTGCTAAGTTATCAAAGATTGCTGCACCGGCCTGTGCCATAACAGGGATATCGAACACGTCTGGTTGTCCTAAACGAAGCAATAATCCTGCTGCTGGTAGCACTGCGATTGGAAGCATTAATGCTTTACCAATACGTTGTAAAAACTGCAACATTGTAATTCCTCCTATTCAATTTATGAAATCGTTACCATTATAAATACGTTTAGAAAACGCTTTCTATCACATAATCATAATAACATATAGTTGTATAGATGTGTAGTTTTTATTTATGAACTTTTTATGGATATCTTTTCTATTTCCAAACTGTTATATAAAAGGAAAATTCTCCTTTCAATTAATGACTTAAATAAAAAAATGAGGACGAAATATATAACCATTTTGATTTTTTAACATGTAGTCCACTACTCCACAGAACAAACAAATGACCCGCTTTCGTTTTCTCTCTGTGTTTTTTGCATGGGGTAGGGAAAAGCTCTGAACGCTTCTATGTGTGGCCCGATCCTCTCTCCTACCTAAAAAAGGTTTTATATCTATTTTTCAATTTGTCTTCAAGATAAAAGTTTCATTTTATCATTCCACTTTTTCATGTTATTATTTATTTCCGAGTTTATTGGGAAACGTAAACTTAGTGAAAAAGGAACAGGAGTGTTGGTATTATGCAGTGCATCGAGACAAACAACTTACAACAGTTGCTAGAACAAGTAAAACCCTATACAAAAAAAGGGAAACTTGCTACTTATATCCCCGAACTAGGAAATGCAAATCCAGACGATTTAGGGATTGCTATCTACCATAAAGAGACCGAATACGTCCATGCTGGTAACTCGCAGACACTTTTTACTCTTCAAAGTATTTCAAAGGTAATCACACTCGCCCTTGCACTTTTAGATTGTGGTGAAGAATATGTATTCTCTAAAGTTGGAATGGAACCAACTGGTGACCCATTTAATTCTATTATTAAGCTAGAAACAACTAGTCCTTCTAAACCTCTTAATCCAATGATTAACGCAGGCGCGTTAGCTATTACAAGTATGCTTACAGGAGATAGTAACGAAGAGAAGATGGAACGAATTCTTTGCTTTGTACGTGATATTACAGACAATCCTACAATTAACTACTCTTCCAAAGTAGCCATCTCTGAACTAGAAACTGCTTACTTAAATCGCTCTCTTTGCTACTATATGAAGCAAAACGGCATCATTGATGGTAATATCGAAGAATTAATGGACTTATACACACGCCAATGTGCAATTGAAGTAACTTGCATTGATTTAGCACGTATTGGTTTAATTTTTGCAATGGATGGCTACGATCCATATAAGAAAAAACAAATCATCCCAAAACATATCACAAAAATTTGTAAAACGTTTATGGTGACTTGCGGCATGTACAATGAATCTGGAGAATTTGCGATTCGTGTTGGAATCCCCGCAAAAAGTGGTGTTGCTGGTGGGATCTTCGGCTGCGTCAAAGGAGAAATGGGCATCGGTATTTTCGGACCAGCTCTAGATGCAAATGGAAATAGTATCGCTGGATTTAAAATATTGGAATTACTTTCTGCTCAAGAAGGTTGGAGTATTTTTTAAAAAGGGTTCCTAATGACGATTTTCGTCATTATTTATAATTAAATTTCAAATTCCAACAAATAAAAAAGTTATCCTCCCCCACTTCGATAGGATAACTTTTTTTATTATGCATATTTGCTCCCCCTTCCCGAATAATATAGTACAACCTAACGCTATACGGTGGAGGTGTAAAAGAAATGAAACTCATTTTTCAAATGGAGGAACAACCTGTCCTAGAGAAAACCATTCTTCTTTTTATACTTAGTATTGTAGAAAGCTTAAAACTAAAAGTTGTTTCCCCCGATGAAGCTTATCGATACATATTCAATTTAGAAGTATTAGAATTATTAATGGATCGAAATATTGATGATCAAGTTCTAGAGCTTATTCATTTTGGCATGGGGCTTGAAGACATTCATCATGTCCTCCCCGAAGAACTTGAGCCAAGTATTGAAGAGTTAAAATGGCGTTGTATTCAAGTGCTTGGTGAATATGAAATGTATGAAGAATCACAACAGCTAATCGAAGATATACGGTGAAAAGCACCTGTATAGGTGCTTTAATGTTTCTTTAAGCTATTTTTATACGTTTCAATATTAACCGGCAGTTCTTCCTCTTCTAATGTATGCTCATTCACATCTTTATGAATGAATGCTCCTTTAGGCGGTTGATGATCATGCCCTTTTTTCTTATGGTCAAAAGCTTTACCACGTCCCATATTCATACCCCTTTCTTAAAGAGAAATCACTGTTAGTATGAAGAAAAGTATGTCGATATATGCAGTGGTTTGTTATATTTCCAAGGAAATACTCAAATATTGTTTCCAATCTCATTTTACATCAATTGATCGATTCCAATCAGAATCAATAAAATCCCAGCAATAATTGTTGCCCATTTTCCTAAGTATTCCGCCAAAAATTTCTTCCCTACATATGAAAAACCACTGATACATATGAAACTAAAAACTCCAGAAACAATTGCAGTCCACCAAAGATTCAAATTGGTTACTCCTGCATCAAATCCCCCAGCTATATTATTAATTGATAATGCAACACCTAGTACAAGTGCTTCAGAAAAACTAATTGTTTTGGACTTATCAAAATCAGCACTTTCTGGATTACGTAATATCCCCATAAACATATTCCCGCTCTTCTGCGTTCCATCATCTTGCTTACTTAGTAATGGCTGACATAAAACGAATACCCCAATTACACTAAGTACAATCGCTCCAATAAGATTCGCCATAAAATCTGAGATAAACAATGAAATCCAATTTCCAAAAAAGCCTGCTAATAGGGTAAAGAGAAATCCTAAAAAAGCAATGATAAAATTATTAAACCAAGAAATTCGAACCTGACGGATACCATATGCAATTCCTACACCTGCATTATCTAAATTAGAAGCAATCCCAATTAGAAAGATTGAAAATAAACTAGCCGTACTCATCAACACTCACTCCTTCTGTTCACTTTTCATTGCATATTATGCAAATGTTGAGCAACTGTGCCTGTCAGCTTCATATACTTGTAATAAAAAGCTCTACACTTTTTCAACATTTTAGAAACAAAAGGAGTGCTCAGGTTATGTCCACTCAAAATCAAAATGATAAACTTGGTGCTTTATTAAAAAAATTATTAAAAGAACGCGCCCTTTCTATGCGCCAATTAGGAACACTTACGGACATTGATCCTTCAACAATTTCAAGAATTATAAATGGAAAACAACAGGCAAAACAAAAACATCTACAAAAATTTGCAAAATGTTTGCAAGTTCCACCGCAAATATTATTTGATGCAATGTATACAGAACCTCCTCATGAAAAAAAAGAAACAACAGATATGTATACATCGCTTGATTCAATCCAACAAATATTACAATCCTCTAACTTATTTGATTATGAGTACACAACAACTCGGGTGAAACAAGAACTTGAAAATTATGAACGGTACGCACAAACAACAGAAGGCCAAAGGCGTATTCATGAGAGTTTTTCAACAAAATTAGAACAAATTGATAGTACAGGACCTTTCATTGAGCAATTAACTGATATGTATCGTCAATTTTGTAAAGAATCTATTTCTTTAGAAGAACACGCTATTATTGGCAGTGCCCTACTTTATTTTGTTTTAGCAACAGATATTATTCCAGATTATATATTCCCTATCGGCTATTTAGACGATGCAATTGCGGTGGAGTTAGCAAAAGAGAAATTGGCTGAAATAAAAAAGAAAACTTAAAACTTTTATTAAAGACAAAAAGAACTATTCCAAATTTTTTAGTTTCACTAACATTTGAAATAGTTCTTTTCATTTTTCAACTTATAATGATTGATTATCCGCGATATTCGGGATGATTATGACGTTGACAGCCAAATAGATAGCATCCTGTGGCAATCGGTACTTCAAATTTCATTCGTGGAATATCCCCTGACATAATCCTTTCTATCATATGATCATATTTTCTCTTATTACAAATTAGCTCTCCAACATACTCTTCTTTATCATCTTCTGTCCACCCTGCATCACATACCTCGTCTAAAGTAGACTGAATGTATTCATCCGTTTGTTCAATTACTTTACTGATTATTTCTTCAGCATAAGTTATGGAACCCATTTTCAGTAGGGAATATATATATCTGCTTATCCAACTAGGCTCTTTCCAATAATCTTTCCACCCTTTTTCAAACCACGTGATTGCTTCTTTGAAATATCCCAATTCTACATATAATTCTGCCACTTCAATTTCTCCTACAAAATCATTATCTTCCTCTGAAAACAAATCTAATTTTTTTTTTGCTTCTGCCGTATTCCCAAGTTCAATTAAGCATTTAACATGGCTGTACATATAATAACCTGAGTTGCTTGCGTCCATAAGAAAATATTCCGAAGCACCCTTTAACTCTCCAAGATAATACTTAGCTATACCTAAATTTTGTATGCTTCAATGGATGGGTGAATTGCAATAGACTGGAGCAAAATATTAGAAGCATCTTCCCACATTTTTTTCTTTATATAAATTTCCCCTAGAAGATTATATGGAAAATGCGAGGATGGCTTCATCTCTATAACTTCTGTCATCAATTCAAAGGCAGTTTCAATATCATCTTCTTCATTGCTATAAATCCAAGCAAGATTGTTCAACGATTGAACATCTCTTGATACTTGCACCGCCCTTTTGAACAATTCAAGCGACTCTTCATATTCATTTTTTTCGAGTAACTTAATTGCCTGTTGATTCAGATTCACTTACATTTCCCCTTTACTATATTTAGTATTATTTTATCATTCATATATTTTAGGGACTAAAAAAACGTACAAACACCCAGTTTGTACGTCTCCACGACAGGTACTTCTTATCTTACATGATGTACCTTACCGTTTTATTAGCAAAACCTTAAATTTTTCTTATTTTTGTGTATGACACCATTCATATATGAAAGCAGTAATAACCTTCGTAAACTCTACTAATTGATTAATTTGAACTTTTTCATTTACAGAATGCGCTTCTTCTAACGTACCTGGCCCATAAATGACAGCCGGAATATTGAACTCACTAAACCACCCACCATCTGTTACTGTTGCTGACATATCTAGAGTTGCACTGCGTTGTAATGTAGATTCATGTACCGCAGCAAGTTTCTGTACTGCTGGATGCTCTTTGTCTACTTCTAGTGAAGGAAATATTTCACCCCGGTCAACAATCATCGATTCTCCGCCCCACTTAAACTGTGGTGGGTTTTCACGAAGCCATGGATCAGCCGCAGCCACCCTGCCAATATACTCTTCAATTTCCTTTGCAACCTGATCATGTGTTTCATTCGGATAGAAATGTACTGTAATCCAGAGCTTGCATTCATCTGCAATAAAAGCCGCATGACGCCCACCTTCAATAACAGCTGGATTAATCGTTGTTATTCCTGATGGATACCCTTCATATGTTTTCATTACCGCCCAGTGCCTTTCTAACTCTTGCAAACCTTGTACAATCTTCATCATTTTTTCAATCGCACTTGCTCCAAACAAACGGCCACCAGCATGAATCATTTGCCTGCGCGTTGCATCATGAAATGTTTGTGGACTTTTTACTGTAATCCATCCTGTAATGACGCCTCCTTGGCCTTGCATATGTAAATCACTCGTATCCACAACTACTGCAAAATCAGCATCATATCCACGTTTACAACATTGAAGTGTACCTGCTTCTCCTACTTCTTCTCCAATTACTGACTGAAAAATCAAATCTCCAGGCAATTCAACTCCAGCTTCTTGCAAAAGTTGAATCGCAAATAAGGCTCCAGCTAATCCACCTTTCATATCAGCTGCACCACGCCCAACTAGCCATCCATCTTTCACAAATGGTTCAAAAGGGCTCGTCTCCCAGTTCTCATCAACTGATACTTCTGCCACGTCCATATGTCCATTAATGATTAAACTTTTATGCGAATCGCTAGCTGTCCCCTTTTTTACACCAACAACATTCGGATCATTCGGATAGACATCCCATTTATCAATTGTAAAATCACGTTTTTTCAAGAAATCAGTGACAAATTGCTGTGCTCCACTTGTATTTCTTGCTGGTGGTGCTGGCGTTTCAAAGCGGATTAATGTTTTTGTAAGTTCTAGTAGCTCTTCTTTTCGTGAATCGATTTGTTTTAATAGCTGTAAAACTACTTGATCCATTGCTAGTTCCCCTTTACATATAAAGTATGTTTCCAACTTTATTCTCACAAAAAAAGAAACAGTTTACAATTTAACTGTCTCTTTTAATCTATAACTTAAGATAAACCTTCTCTTACTCATTCATAAATTAGAATCTCCTCACAAACTTTGCACTTCTGTTGTATCCGTCTTTTCAATACGTTCCATTTTACTTTTCTTATTTTTCGTAACACGGTAAAACAATAAACAAACGATCATAAATGGAATACCACAATACAGTGCCATTCGTTGTTCCGGAATAAACGCCATACTAACAATTACCGTTAAATTTAATCCCAAAGCAAGAAGTGGAACAAATGGATACAATGGTGTTTTAAATTTCAAGTCCTTAATATCTCCCCCTTGCTTTAAGTATGTTCTTCTAGACAAGAGATTAGATAAAGCAATAGATGCCCAGACCAATATTGCACCGAATCCTGCAATGGAAAGAAGCCATAAATAAACTGTATCCTCTGCATATATACCACATAATAAAGAGAGACAACCAACAATGGTACTTACAATTAATGCATAAATTGGAACACCATTTTTAGATAACTTACCAAAAACCGGACTAATCATCCCTTGATTAGACATAGACCATAGCATACGAGAAGTTGCATATAATCCAGAATTTGCTACTGATAGTACCGCTGTAATAATAACGAAATTTATAATATCTGCAGCATAAGGAATACCAATTTTATCAAATACAACTACGAATGGACTTTCTATCACTCCTGCTTGTTGCCAAGGGAATAGTCCCGCAAGTATAAAAATGGACAGTACAAAGAAAACGAGTATACGCCAAACTGTATTATTAATAGCTTTTGGAATGGTTTTCTCTGGATTTTCGCTCTCTCCAGCCGCGATACCAACTAATTCTGTTCCCTGAAAGGAAAAATTAACTGCAATCATTGTAATTAAAATAGCTGTTAACCCATTTGGAAACAATCCTCCATAATCAGTAAAGCTAGAAAGCATTGGCGCTGGTTCATTTCCTTTCATATCTAGGAAACCAAACATAGCTGCCCCGCCTAAAATAATAAATGCAATAATCGTAATTACTTTAATGCTTGCAAACCAAAACTCGACCTCTGCAAAACTTCTTGAAGATAGTGCATTAATAGCAAAAAGCAAAACAGCAAAAACTACGCACCAAATCCACGATGATACATCTGGAAACCAACGTTTCATTAAGATACTAACTGCTATCAACTCAATTCCTATCGTAGCGGACCAGTTTAACCATGACATCCACCCCACTACATAACCAACCGCAGGTGAAATATGCTTTGTAGCATATGTTTGATAAGATCCTGCATCAGGCATAGCAACCGCCAGCTCTCCAAGACAGAGCATCGTCAAATACATTACAAATCCCCCAACAAGATAAGCTACAATTGCTCCTCCAGGTCCAGCCTCATGAATTGTATAACCTGACCCTAGGAAAAGTCCGGTACCAATAACTCCCCCAAGTGCAATCATAAATAAATGTCGACTTTTCAACTCCCGCTTTAATTCATGGTTTTGATTTGCCATATAAATCCCCCTTTTAGTTTTGTAAGGACACATTTATGTAAACGCTTTAATTTTTTTAAAAAAATATAAAGGATACTAGAAACTAGTAATGTCTAAAGGCTGTATTAATCACTACCTGTTATTAACATGTCATCTCTTACTGCTATTAATCGTGTTTTATTAGTAATACTTTGTCCCTCTTCTACTTCTAACAATACGATATCACCACTGATTCCCACTTTAACTTCTACTTTCTCTTTATCTATTGTTTCAATTAACGCTAATTTCTCCCACTCATATACATAGGAATTCTCTTTAACAAACAATTTCTCTACTTTCCCATAACAAGGACTGTACACGTTTTCTATGACCGCCTTCATTTTATAACCTCCTCTCTCTTATTAAGTGCTGCTGAAAAGTTGCACATCCTATAGAACTTTCAACTCAACCCTAATCTTTAAACTTAGTGCTGTTAACTTCTATTCATGCAAGATACATACCAACCCCAATTTTTATATAAAATTAGAATTTCATACGGTAAAAAGCTTAATAAGCGCAAAAATTTTTCTAGCATTTTAAAATTTTTAATAGAAAAAGTGCAAAAAAATTTTGCGGTTTTACAAGAATTTTAATAAAATTATAAAAAGTCAGTCTTCATAGGGTATAACGAGGAGAAGATGATACATGCATACAGAAGAAATCAATTTCAAAAAATTAGTTGAGATGAATATGCTATATGAAAATTTACTCAATGAACTTGATATTGGGATCCATATTATTAATGAGGAAAGTAAAACGATAATCTACAATCGGAAAATGATGGAAATAGAATCGATGGATCGTAAAGACATACTATATAAAAATCCTTTGGAGGTATTTGCATTTGAAGAGAATCAAACTAGCACTCTTATAGAGGCACTAAAACTCGGAAAAACTAAAAAAAACGTAAAACAGACTTATTTTAATAATAAAGGAAAAGAGATTACAACAATTAATGATACCTTCCCCATAATAGAAAATGGAAAAATCAAAGGGGCTGTTGAAATTTCAAAAGACATTACCCAATTAAAGCCAATGATGAAAACAAGTCTTACTCGAAGACAAAATACTAAGTTTACCTTTAATCATATAATAGGTAATTCTAGGGAAACTCAATCGATCATTACCGAAGCAAAAAAAGTCACACGTACATCATCCTCCATACTTATCGTAGGAGAAACAGGAACTGGGAAAGAATTATTTGCGCAAAGTATTCATAATAAAAGTCATCGTTCAACAAAGCCTTTTATCTCACAAAATTGCGCTGCTATACCAGAGACCCTAATGGAAAGTCTATTATTCGGAACGAACAAAGGCGCTTTTACAGGTGCAATAGATAAACCTGGTTTATTTGAAGAAGCGAATGGTGGGACTTTATTGCTAGATGAAATTAACTCATTAAGTCCAGCTCTTCAAGCTAAATTATTGCGTGCTATACAAGATAAAACAATACGCAGAGTCGGAGGAGCACAAGAAAAAGAAGTAGATGTCCGAATCATAGCAACCATTAATGAAGACCCTGTTGAAGCTATAACACACAATCGATTAAGGAGAGACCTATATTATCGATTAAGCGTTGTAACTTTATTTCTTCCACCTTTAAGAGAGCGAAAAGAAGATATCTCCATGCTTGTTCATCATTTTATTGAAAAATATAATATCGAATTTGGCTTAAAAGTAAAAGGAATAGATTCAAACGTAAAAGACTGCTTTTATAACTACGATTGGCCTGGTAATGTAAGGGAGTTAGAACATATGATTGAAGGCACTATGAACTTAATAGAAGAGGAAGAAATCATCACAACAGTCCATATCCCTACACGCTTTTATGAACTAACCAAAAGAGAATATGGCTTCCATCCGCCAATAAATAGTCAGAATACCAATGATACACCTAAACCTTTGAAGAACACACTAAAAGAAATGGAAAAGGAATACATTGATCAAATTCTTAAAGAAAATAAAGGGAATATCTCACAAACAGCAAAATTTTTAGGACTTAGTAGGCAAAACCTGCAATATCGATTAAAAAAATATAATTTAAACAGCTAAGAAGACCTATATATCATATTGATTTCTTTACAATTTCTATAAGTACACTCAAAAAAAGGAAGGGTTGTTCCCCCTTCCTTTTTTGATTTATATCTATATCAACTACAAAATTATCTAAAAATCTACCTTCTCCAAATACAATCCACTTGCATCTGCAAGACAATTAATTTGATTTCGTTGTTTCGCCTCTAAAATTTGCGGGATCGCATCTGCATCTAACTGACCTAAGCCAACTTCTACTAATGCTCCAACGATCTTTCTCACCATATTGTGAAGAAATCCATTTCCGCTCACTCGAATTTGGATAAAACCTTCACTTTCCGTGACATCAAGCATATATATTTCTCGAACCATAGATTTCTTTTTCGATTTGGCATTCGAAAAAGCAGTAAAATCATGTGAACCAATGAAATATTGAGCTGCTCTCTTCATACTTTCAATATTTAACTTTTTCGGAACGTGCATACTGTATTTACGCATAAACGGATTTGTATGTTCCTCATTCCAAATTTTATATAAATACGTTTTCGATTTTGAGTTGTAGCGAGCATGGAAGCGTTCTGGAACTAACTCTACATCAGTAATACTAATATCGTTTGGTAAGTATTGATTTAAATACTTTTTAACTTTCGGTTCTGATAATTTCTCTTCAATCTTGAAATTAGCTACCTGATTAAGAGCATGTACACCAGCATCTGTTCTGCTGCAACCAATGATTTCTATCTCTTGTCCGATCATTTCTGATAATACACTTTCGATTTTGCCTTGAATCGTATTATCATTATTTCCAAGTCGCTGCCAACCTTTATAGCGTCCACCGTCGTATTGAATTGTTAATTTGTAGTTATTCATTATATTCTCCTTGCTTTCTAATGGCTAAATAAAATATAATCCCTCACATAACTCCTACTTTGTGAGGGAACGTATCCTTATTTTAAATAAATTATCATATCTTTTTATGACTTAAGTCTACTTGCAAATAAGCTTCTCTACATTCTACACATGAAAGTAGTATAACTGCAAGCTCCATTCTCTTATATACATTCATAACTTTTCTTATTGAACAGCAAGTAAAGAAGCTGATTTACAAACATTTCAATTACGCTCGGAAAACGGTAGCAATCATATTCTATTTTCTTTAACAACGCGATCAACAAACAGAATAATCAGACACTTAATCTTTCATCCTTTATAGAAGGAAGCCAGCAAGTATAATATAACGAATAGCATGCACTAACGCATGTGCTATTATTGCATATTGCAACCCCATCTTCTGATATAGCCAACCAAAAATCATTCCAAAAATACCATTGAGTAAAAAGCAACGTATCAGAAGGAGAGTATTCAAAGCTCCAAAGGTTAGAATTGTTGCCGGAATATGCCCTGCTGCAAATAATAGCGCTGATAAAATATTGGCACATACAAATATCCAAACTGGGATATTTTCTTTTTCTTTACTACGGGCAAACAGTTTCCATAAGATAAAAGAAATCAATGACATAATAAATAATCTCACCATAATTTCTTCTAGTACTCCGCCATAAATAACAGACGTTACTAAATAAAGCAGTGAATAATTATCTTTCGTATAAGTTGCTGCAACTTCAGGCATCATTCTGGCAAAAATAAAGTTATCCAATATTATAAAAAACAAGCTAGCTACAGTGCTAATGCCTACCGTAATTAGAACGTTCCTCTTAGCAAAATTAAATTTTTTTAGCAGGTTTACCTTATCCGCTAAAACATACCCAAAAAACCCCATAATGCCAGCGTATAAAATACCACTTTGTATACTTACAATCAAAATATACATTTCTTTCGACGTCTGAGCTAATATCTGATTATGCATTTCCTGATTCATCAATAAAAAGCTATAAAATCCACTTAGTACTCCGCCAATAATACCTATTGGTAACATATAAAGTGAAAATTTTAATGCGCTCTTATAAATTTTTTTCATATTCGTTCATCCCCAATTTAAATTTTAAGGTCCCAACGATGCTCTTATATCTTGGTATTTCCGCCAAAATAGCAAATGCAGGGTTTTCTATAATCCCTTGCAGCATACTTGCTTTGATAGTCTCTTTGTTCCGAACAGTCTTTGATCCTAGCTTAAATTCCTCGAACCAATCATCAATAGCGTCAAAGTAAGAATCGCCATGTAAATTATATAAGGAAAAATTCAAAGTACAGACAGCCGAATACTTTTGCAACATATCCAATGCCTTTTCATAATTTCCCTGCATACAATACACCTGTGCAGCCGTATTATATACCTTGACCATCGTATTGGGATGTAGCTTCTCTAAGCCATAAGTATCTGCAAGGACAAAAGTACGTTGTAAGATTTCCTCTATTTTTTCTGCATTTGGCGCATTTAGCAGTAGATACGGTGGTATTACTGCAACCAGTCGTATCAAGTGCTGATACATACTAATTTGCATAACTTCATTAGCTTTTTTCACGTTTCCCATCATTTGATACGCCTGTGCTACCATTTCATCATCCGGAGAATGCGGACGAATGGTTTCACCTAGTAACCCCAAGACCTCCTGTGGTTTTTGTAAAACGAGATAACAGATAGCTTCCAATGAGACCGCTTCTTTTGCAAGCGAAACATCCTCGCTTTCTGTTTTTACCCGAATACATAAACTGATAGCTTCCTCAAGAACTTCTATCCGTTTTTCCGATTCTGCCGCCAACATATGGTGATTTGCAAACAGCCCGGCCATCTGAAGCAATAAAGGAAAGCAGGAATAATATTTTTTTATAATCGCTCTGCATTCTTCAATTACTTCGTCAAAAGGCTCTTCAGCAAAATCTGATGCCAGTTTGTGATATAACTTTTTAATATCATCCTGTGTCATTTGCGGTGCATATCCCATTAGTTCGTCTATGCTAACATTGAAATATGCTGCCAGCTGAGGCAGAAAGGTGATATCCGGATAACTTTGATATGTTTCCCATTTTGAAACAGACGCCTTTGTAACACCGATATATGCCGCCAGTTCTTCTTGTGTAATTCCTTTTTCTCTACGCTTTGCAATAAGTGTTTTAGCAATATTAATTTCTTTCATTTCGTCACCTCACTTATAATTATATGTTTTCATAACATTCTAACCATAGATTTAAAGTTGACTTTAGTTGTTAAAATCAACTGCAAGGAAACTTTAAATAGCTTTTAATGGAAATCGACTAAAATACAAAATAAGGCTTCCCGAAATTACCACGTAAAGTGTAGAAACTTCGGAAAGCCTAATGTATAAACATTTGTAGCTCTTTATTTTTTATTTTCTAACAAGCTTAACCACATTCTCAACATGTGCTGTATGCGGGAACATATCCACTGGCTGTACATACTCCACTTCATAGCTCTTCATTAATGTTTTCACATCACGCGCTAATGACGAAGGGTTACAAGAGACGTATGCAACCGTTTTTGGTTTCACTTTTAAAATGGTTTCCAATAATTTATCATCACAACCTGTACGAGGTGGATCAACCACAATTACATCTGGACGCCAGCCTTCTTTAACCCACTTTGGTAACCATTGTTCTGCTTTACCAGCTTCGTACTTCGTATTTGTAAATCCGTGACGCTTCGCATTTTTCCTTGCATCTGCAATCGCTTCTGGAATCACATCCATACCACGTACTTCTGCTGCATCATTTGCCAACCACAGTCCAATTGTCCCAACGCCGCAATATGCATCAACGATTTTTTCTTTTCCTGTTAACGCAGCAGCTTTTTTCGCTTCATTATAAAGGACAATAGTTTGTTCTGGGTTTAACTGGAAGAATGCACGTGCTGATAATTCAAATGATAAATCACCAAGTGTTTCTTGAATGACTTCTTTTCCAGCTAAGCGGAACGTTTTATCTCCAAAGATAACGGATGTTTTACGACCATTTACGTTTTGCATAATCGATTTTACTGATGGCATTTGTTTTTGTATTTCTGCAATAAATTGCTCTTTATTCGGGAATTCGTCTTTTGCTGTAATTAATGTAACTTGCACTTCCCCCGTTTGAACTGCTACGCGCGTTACAATTGTACGTACAAGACCTTTTCCTTTACGCTCATTATAAATAGAAATATTTAATTTCTCTAAAATACGTTTTACAACTTTTGTTGCTTCATTCGTTGCCTTATGCTGAATCATACAATGAGCAATATCAATTAAACGATGTGAGTTTTGCTCATATAGTCCCGTAATAACCTTTTCATCTTTTCGTCCCACTTGTAATTGACTTTTATTACGATAATGCCATGGGTCTTCCATGCCAAGTGTTGGGCGAATTTTCTCTTCCAGACTATGATTCATATACTTTTGGAACGCTTGTACAACAATATCACGCTTTTGATTTAATTGTTCTTTGTAATCTAAATGCTGAAGCTGACAGCCACCGCACTTATCATACACTGGACATGGCGCTTTCACACGATGCGTTGAAGCTTTACGAATCGTTTTTACTTTCGCCTCTGCAAAACCACGCTGAATTTTCGTTGTCTCTGCAACAACTTCCTCCCCTGGTAATGCACCTGGAATGAAGACAACTTGTCTCTTAAAATAACCAACGCCTTCTCCGTTAATCCCAAGACGTTTAATTGTCACAGGAAACGTTTGGCCAACTTCCAACTTACTCTCTTGTTGCTTTTGTACCATTGTTACACCTCTACTCTATACTTTTCCATAAATATAACGCTGCATAACTGCAGTATGGTTCACACTCTTGTTTCACTTGTTCTAACAGTGCATCATCTGGCTTATTTTCCAATTGAAATACACCTTGAAGCGCACGCTGAATCCCGATATCTGCTTTCGGAAACATATTTTTTCGCCCGAGTCCAAATAATAAAAAATTTTGCACCGTCCATGTACCGATACCTCGCACTGGTAACAATTGTGCTGATACTTCTTCGTCTGTTTGATTTTCTAGCTCCACTAAGTTTAACTTACCTTCCACAATATGTTTTGCTAGCCCTACCATATATTCCGCTTTCCGCTGACTAAACTTCTGATTTCTGAGCTCTTCTATTGAAATTTTTGATACCCTTTCTGGTGTCGGAAAAAAGAAAACACCATTCTTCTCGGTTCCATATCGTTTTACAAATTGTTCTGTAAGAGCCGTAGCAAATTTTAAATGAACTTGTTGATGAATAATACAACGAAGAAGACAAGCAAAATAATCAAACTCTAAAATAAGCGGTGTATAGGCATATGTTTCAAAAAGTGGACGTAATGATGTGTTTCTGAAATGGGTTTGTATATCTTGAAAAGATTCATTCCATTGAAAAATGGAATAGATGCGTTTCATAACTTTTTCTTGTTCACCTGTCTGGCTTGAAATCCAAAATTGCGGATTTTGAAGCGTACCAATTCCTTGTACGCGGACAACAATTTGTTCTTCACCCATAAGAAGTGGGATATAAACGATTTTCTCTTCTAATTGAACAACATTTAGTGGGTCAAAAGACAAACGCCTGAGCACCTCTTCAAAATGGTACGGATCCTTTAACGTAACATGTTCGCTCCACATACGTTTCCCCATCCTTTTTACACATCATTATATCATGAGAAAACCGTAAGCATACATGCTTACGGTTGATTGCTTTTTACTAAATCATCTAGGCTTTTAAAATGATACCCTTTCTCGCGTAAATCATCAATGATTTTCGCTAATGCTTCCGTGTTATCCTTTGACACTGCGTGTAATAAAATAATTGCTCCCGGATGAATCATATTCATAACATTATTATGCGCATACTGCCATCCTCGTTGTTGATCGACTTTCCAATCAAGAAAAGCAAGTGACCAAAATACATTATAATAGCCCATTTCTTTTGCAAGCGCTAATGTACGTTCACTAAAAATCCCACGGGGTGGTCGTAAATATTTTACTTCCTTTTGTCCAGTAACATTCTTAATTTCATCTGTTACACTTTGCAATTCTTCACGAAGTTTTGCATCATTTACTGTTGTAAAATCTGGATGAGTCTGTGAATGATTACCAACAATATGCCCTTCATTTACCATTCGTTTCAATAAATCTTTTTGCCCTTTTATATAATGACCTGTTACAAAAAATGTGGCCGGTACTTTCTTTTCTTTTAATACATCTAAGATTTTTGCAGTATATCCATTTTCATATCCATTATCAAATGTTAAGTATATATCCTTTTTCTTTGTATCTCCCAGATAAAAGCCACCATTATTGTGGACTAAATTAGTAAATTTTTCCCCTGCATCTGGTGGTGTCTCATTTTTCGCTCGTGGAATCCCCCAGTGATTTGGTGCATTCGTATACGCGAAAGTCGAAACTGGAACAAGTGCCATTATAATTGAAAAAATGAGACCTATATATAACCATTTATGCTTCATAAATAGTCTCCTTTCCATATATCATCGTACCTGTAGTTTCTGTTTTCAATATTTCTTTCATGCTGAGCATGTTTTTCCATATATGCCAACAAAAAATGCATCTCGAATGATTCGAGATGCATTTTTTACTTATTTAAATACGGGTTCTTTAAAGGTTGCTAATTTTTCAAGTGATGTTTTATCTACATCTGCGTGTAAGCTGTTACCGTGAGAATCCATTGTTACAACAGCTTTAAAACCATCAATACGCAAATGCCACATTGCTTCTGGAATACCAAATTGTAAGAAGTCTACACCTTTCACTTCTTTAATACATTCGGCATAATACTGTGCAGCACCACCGATTGCATTTAAATATACGCCGCCATGTTCAGCTAGTGCCGCCAATGTTTTTGCTCCCATTCCACCTTTACCGATGACAGCACGAATACCGAACTTTTTCATAATGTCACCTTGGTATGGCTCTTCACGAATACTTGTCGTTGGACCTGCCGCTTTAATTTTCCAATTGTCGTTTTCATCTTTCACAACAACCGGACCGCAGTGATAAATAATTTGTCCGTTTAAGTCTACAGGACAATCATTGTCCATTAAATGCTTATGAATTGCGTCACGACCTGTGTACATCATTCCGTTAATCGTAACGACATCACCAACGCGAAGTTCACGAATTTGCTCTTCTGTAATTGGTGCCTGCAATACAATTTCACGCTGTTCACTGTTCTCTTGACTTTCTTCTTGCTGAAGTGTATTTTCACCTTCTTGATATAACCAATCGATAATCTCACCTGTTTCAGGATGAATGGTTACACCAAGGCGACGATACGCCCAACAATTGTATGCAACAGATACATAAAAACTAGCTGGCAGACGATTGTATACGCCAATTTTACAACCAAGTAAAGTTGTTTCACCGCCAAATCCCATCGTACCAATACCAAGCTTGTTCGCATTCTCTAATACGTATTCCTCAAGCTTTTGTAATTCAGGAACTGGGTTCATGTCATCTAATGTACGGAATAATTGATTTTTTGCTAACTCATAACCTGACGTGCGGTCTCCCCCGATACCAACACCGATTACACCTGCGCTACATCCTTGTCCCTGTGCTTGATATACTGCATGAAGAAGGCATTTACGAATTCCTTCTAAATCACGACCTGCTCGTCCAAGTCCTTCTAATTCACAAGGTAAGCTGTACTGAATATTTTTGTTCTCACAGCCGCCTCCTTTTAAAATTAAACGAGCATCAATATAATCTTTCTCCCACTGCTCAAACTTAATCACAGGTGTACCTGGTCCTAAGTTGTTACCACTATTGTCTCCAAAAAGAGAATCAACAGAGTTTGGACGAAGTTTCCCATCCTTTGTCGCCCGCTCAAGCGCACTATAGATGGCCTCTTTCATTTTCAATTGATTCACACCAACTGGTGTATAGATTTTAAACGTCGGCATCCCTGTATCTTGGCAAATCGGCGAGATATTTTCATCTGCCATTTTAATATTATTTGTAATCGTGCCAAGTGCCATCGCTGAACGAGTCCCTGCATTTTCTCGTTCTTTTGCTCGTTGAATTGCACGACGAACATCTTTCGGCAAATTCGTCGATGTTTCAACAATTAGTTGATACATACTTTCTTGAAGCTTTTCCATTGTTACTTCCCCCTCAATTGTGAACGCTACCAAAACGTTACGAAATGAAATTTCCACTCTTCATTCTCTAGAGTCTTTTCTTTTTTATCTCATGACTCTTAAGATCAAATGGAATTTTTCACAACTTGATTATACCCTTTTTTCCATATTCCTTCTATTTAATAGGATAGAAATCGAGATATTTTCTAATTTAAACGGCACACTTGCAAAAAACGGCTACCAATATATAATTGGCAGCCGTTTTATCCCGCTATTTTCGGGCAATAATTCCTACTTCAAAATTTGGCGGAAACAAAGAAGCTAGGCAGGAGATTGCCCGTAAAAGCCCGATTGGTGAAGGTTAATAATCAGAGGGAGATAATAAAGCCCCACCGATTAAAGTTTCACTTTATATTATTCGTCTTTTTTAAATTGCTCACATTTCAGTTCTAATTCATCTAACATTGCAAGAAGACGATCTACATCTTCTAATTCTACTTCTTCTGGTTCAATTGTATCGATTACTTCGATGAACATATTTAAACGTTCTTTCAAATATACTAATTGTGAATCTTTATCTTGAATTGCTTTTCCCACGAAGGCACTCTCCTTTTTATTCGAGTTGCTTTTATTATACCGCAAAAATGATCACCATGAACATGAATTTTCATCAATTTTGTCACAGTACTTTATTCTATATAAACAGAAATGTAATGCGATTTCTTTCTCTTTTAAAACGAAATAAGAAAATCAAGAAATTCTTGTTACAAAAAGTTTCACTTTATAAAACGTCTATATTCTTCTATTATAGAGGATGGACAAATTGTTATTTCAATAGTCAAAGGAGTATTTCAGATGAGTATATCACAAACAATGAAGCCGATTACTCCTTCTTACGATCCATGGGAAGCGTATATGGACCTTGAAGAGTACGGCAAATTACTATTAACAAACGTTGAGTTTACAACGACAACGTTATGCAATATGCGCTGTGAGCATTGTGCTGTTGGTTATACATTACAGCCGAAAGATCCAAATCCGCTTCCAATGGAACTTTTATTAAAGCGATTAGATGAGATTCCTCATTTACGTTCTCTAAGTATTACGGGCGGAGAGCCGATGCTCTCAAAAAAATCCGTCGACAACTATGTAACACCACTCTTAAAATATGCCCATGAACGAGGCGTTCGCACTCAAATCAACTCAAATTTAACTATAGATTTAGCCCGTTACGAACAAATTATTCCTTATTTAGATGTGTTGCATATTTCACATAACTGGGGAACAATTGATGATTTCGTTGAAGGTGGATTTGCCATGATGGATCGCAAACCTACTTATGAACAACGTGCGAAACTATTTGAGCGAATGATTACAAATAGTAAAGCTTTATCAGATGCAGGTGTTCTTGTATCAGCAGAAACAATGTTAAACAAACGTACTTTACCACATATCGAACACATTCACCGTCAAATCGTCGAAGAAATGGGCTGTAAACGTCATGAAGTACACCCTATGTATCCAAGTGATTTTGCTAGCAACCTTGAAATTTTAACAAAAGATGAAATTCGAAGTGCGATCGAACATTTATTAGATATTCGTGATGAAAACGTTTGGATGCTATTTGGCACACTCCCATTCTACGCATGTAGTGATGATGAATGTGATTTAGCTACATTAAAAAAATTACACACAAGCAAAAATGTAACTGTCCGAAATGACCCAGATGGACGTTCCCGCTTAAATGTAAATATTTTTGATGGCAATATTATCGTAACAGATTTTGGGGATATTCCACTACTTGGTAATATACAAACAAACACATTACAAGAAGCATATGACAAATGGTGCAGCTCAAAAACAGCAAAGTCATTAAGCTGTCACTGTCCTGCTGTAAAATGCCTTGGACCGAATATCCTTGTAAAAAACAGCTACTATCCAACCGAAGATTTCTTAACAAAAGAAACAAATATTACACTTTAATACAAAAACGTCAGCTAATTGCGCTGACGTTTTTGTATTTATCCTATTATTGTGGATGAGGTGAAGAAATAAATTTAAATGACAAATAATCTTGAATTGGAATTGCAGCCCCAATTCCTTGTGACGTAATATTTTTAATCAAAAGCCTCTTTTGATTTCCTTTTAAAACAAGGTATACTTCTCCAAATGTAACTTTTCCTTTTTCATTTACTGCTGGTGTATATGCATATAAATATCCAAGTTGTTTAGGACTGATATTGTATACACGCTCATTCTCGGTGCCATAACCAATGGTTGTTTTAAAAGAAAGCGGTAACTGCACCTTTTCCATTGCCTTTAAAAGAATCATTTTTTTAACATCTTCCGCATCTTTAATATATGCTGTTAAACCGCCTTCTACAGTTTTTTGTGCTTCTTGTTTGTAGCGAAGTGGATATAATTTCTCTACACCACGGTTGTCATACACATTACGATTCACTTGCTTATATTCCCAATTCATTGTTGTATCTGTTGATTCATAATTTAAAGGCCATTGTCCCAAATAAATTTTCGCCCTATATCCCACTGCAAGGGGGGCATTTGAAATCGAAGTTTCATTAAACATTCGAATTAAGTGTGGATTTTCAATACGAATATCCGATGTTTTCAGCAATTCTTTCGCAAGTTGACTTGGCTGCAAATGCGGCAAATCTTGCACTGTATTTGGATAGGTATTTCCTTTTGAAATATTCAAAACAGATGAAGGCATCTTTACATTTACTGTTGTCTTTGCAAAACCGCTGCAAGGAAATAATAAAATAAACGAGACCATAGTTGAAAGACATATGCTACATACTCGTTTCACCTGCTTTACTCCTTCCTAATTTAAGAATATATAAATCATTTAAATAACTATTAATTACCTCTATTGTTTTCTCTCCATGACATTGTTATCCAAACTTTTTATAACAAGTAAAAACCAATTCCCATAATGAAATAAGCAGCTAACAATGTTCCTCCTTCAAACCAGTTCGTATCTCCATCGTTTGAAATTGCAATTGTTAAAAAGACAGAGGTAATCATTGCTACAAGTTCTGGCATTGTAAATACAAGGGGCATTTTCATTGTAAAGAACATCGATAATAATACGAGTACAGGAGCAACAAACATGGCAATTTGTAATGTAGAACCGATTGCAATTTCAACTGCAATATTTACCTTATTTTTATAAGCCATAATAATTGCAGAGGCATGTTCAGCTGCGTTCCCAACAATGGCAACAATAATAACTCCGATAAATAATTCCGACCAGCCAAATGATTGTGCAACTGTTTCAAATGTGTGAACAAGTGCCTCTGATACATAAGCTACAGCCGCTGTTGCAATCGCCAAAATAAGCAAGGCTTTCCCCTTTGACCATTCTGGTTCTTCTTCATGCTCTACTTCATCACTTTTATGCTGATATACACCACGATGTGTAACTAGCTTAAAAAACAGTGCTGCTAAATACATGATGATCATGATAATTGAAACTCCAATACTTAATTGGTATGTTTTCTCTATCCCCATCTTCATCGAAAAAACTTCGGGAATAACAAATGCCACGACAACTGCAAATATTAGTAAGGCAGAGTTATGTCTTGCGTCATAAACATTAAAGCTTTGCCTTTTATACTTGAGTCCCCCTACGAAAAAGGAAAGACCGCCAACTAACAATAAATTTCCAAGAACAGAACCTGTTAGTGAAGCAAGTACAACTTCCGTTAATCCTGCTCGCAATGCAAAAATTGAAATAATAAGCTCAACTGCATTCCCGAACGTTGCATTTAATAATCCACCAATCCTTGGTCCAGAAACAATAGCTAAACTTTCTGTCGCTCTTCCCATGAAAGCAGCAAGAGCAATAATTGTAACGCAATATACAGCAAACATAATTGTTTGTGGCCAATGCAATGTATTTCCAAGAATAGAAAGCGGTACACCAGCCAATGCAAGTATTAAGAAAATTTTATTGAACATATCCTCCATCCTTCCATCGTATGTATTTCTCCTCACTACTACTCTTATTCTTCTCCTAACTTGTCCCATTTCATCACAAATACGTTTAAAAAATGGGATTGAAGAAAAAAGTATATAAGATCATAAATTTTTTCACACAAAACTTTCAAATAATAGAAAGGGGTAAAAAAATGCACTTAAAAGAAAAAATCGCAACTATTATTCAAGGACAAAGAACAGGTGTGTTAGCCACCATTCGTGAGAATAAACCCCATAGCTGTTTTATGATGTTTTTTCATGAAGATTTTGTGCTATACGTCGCAACAGATCGTAATTCAAAAAAATTAACAGATATTGAGAAGAACCCAAATGTTCATGTACTGCTTGGACGAGAAGGAAAGAAATGGGATGAAGATTATATTGAAGTAGAAGGCACTGCCTCAATTGAAGAAGACCCAACATTAAAACATAAATTTTGGAATAATAGTTTAAAACGTTGGCTGCTAGGAGCTGAAGATCCAAACTACGTACTGATAAAAATTAATCCAAATACAATTTACTACATCGATAGCGATGGCACGACTCAACCAGAGTTTTTACGACTGTAGTACGAAAACAAGCTCTGTTAACAGGGCTTGTTTTGTCGAAAAGTTCTTAGTAAAAAAATATAAAAAAGCTGGAACTTTCTAAAGATTCTGTTATATAATAGCATTAACTTAAATAAACTGTATTAAAACAGATTGGGAGGAGAAATAAAAATGATGAAAAGAGAAGAACGGAAAAACATGATTGAGTTTATCGAAAAGAAAAAAGGAATTGAGCGTGATGAACTTTTATTTATGACAGATGATGAAGTAGAACATATTTACAATGTAACGTACTTTTTATATGAAGAAATTGCAGAATAATAGAGCAAAAGGCCCACCTAACAGGTGAGCCTTTTGCTATTTTTATAGTTATATTTCTATATAAATTCAAAATTTTTCTTTTTAGATAAAGTGAAACTTCAATCAGTGGGGGCTTTCTCCATCCTCCACTGATTGTCGGCCCTCACCAATCGGGCTTCTATGGGCTGTTTATCTCCCACCTAAACTTCTTCGCATACTCTTAAGTTTTGAGGTGGGAGTATTACAGCCCGTTAAAGCAGGGTAAAAAAGGGCCCGCGCCAAGTGAAAGCAAAAGGAGCCAACGAAGATATTTCCTTTTGTTTTCATACCAATAGCTTATACATTTAAATATCTTTGTATGCAAATTTTATTAATACATGTTATGTTTGAGAATTATTTTCATGTATAATGATACAAGACTGGAGGAATTTTACTATGAGTTCATGGCTATTATTCGCATTATTATCAGCAATTGCTGCAGCACTTGTATCCATCTTCGGGAAATTTGGTTTAGAAGGAATCGATGCCAATGTGGCAACAACTATCCGTTCAATCATCATGGCACTATTCATGATAGGCGTCATTATGATACAAGGAAAATTTCAAAATATCGGTGACGTTCTAATGAATAAAAAAGCACTGCTGTTTATCACCTTAAGTGGTATAGCTGGTGCCTCATCATGGCTCTTTTATTTTCTCGCTTTGAAAACAGGAAAGGTTTCACAAGTTGCTCCTGTAGATAAATTAAGCGTTGTATTTGCAATTATTCTTGCAATGATTATATTAGGTGAAAAATTAAATTTCATGACTGGAATGGGTGTTGTATGTATTACAGCAGGTGTCCTTTTTATCGCTTTTAGCTAAAAAACCGCTTCATGAGCGGTTTTTTTTCTTATTTATGTATAGCCATACAAGAACTATAACCACTACTGTAATAATTAAAATCCATATTCCATAGTGATGTAAACTATATTCAACAAAGCGCCACTTCTCTCCTAACTTCCACCCAAGCCCAATGAAAACGCTAATCCAAATAAATGCACCACTATATGCATATAAACAAAATCGCCATACAGTTAAATTAGACATTCCCGCAAAATATGCTGTCAAATGGCGTACTCCCGGGATAAAATATCCAATCATTAATAAAACAGGACCATATTTCTCAAATAAAATATGTGTTTTTTCAATTTGTTTTTCTTTAATTCGAATTTTCGGACCATATTTTTTCAATACAGGCAGGCCTAATTTCAAACCAAGTAAATAACTCAATGTAATTCCAAGTACCGCACCTGCCATTCCACTTAAAAAAGCAACTGGACCGGACATAATTCCTTTCGAAATATTATACCCAATAAACGTCAACAAAAACTCATCTGGTATTGGCAGGCCTACAATTCCACCCGCAAGAGCTATAATAATTCCGAAATATCCATAATGTGCGATTAACTCACCAATATGTTGTTCCATTCGGATGACACATCCTATGCACGATCGTTATTCCATATTGTGCCCTCTCTATCTTTTTAGCAAACATGGTATACATATTCACTATACATCGTTTTTATAATGAACTCTACTCCTATTCATTTGATCTGTAATGAAATCTCTCACTGTTTTTAATCGTCACTTTTCAACATCTTGAGATATTGGTGCATATTGTTCACCAATAGCGGGATAAATCTATACTTCACTTCATAATTATAAGAAAATCCGACTTCACAAGCGGGATTTTTGTTACAATAAAGAAAAGTTACATTTAGCAACGGTTTGACTCTCAAGGAAAATGATATAGGCAATAAACATATATTTAAAACTATAAAATGCAGCTTCTGTCCATATAGAGTACTATACACCCTTTTACATAAAAATCATTTTTCTAAATTATACAGGGGGAAAAAACATGACCATAGAAAAACATTTGATTCAAAAGGTATACTATGAAACATTCTTAACTGAACAGGATTCTATTCAAGCTCCTCAAGTTCTTGGGGAAGCATATGTAAATGAAGCTCAAAATAATTTTTCTAATATCTCTAACATTCGTTTCGCACAAGGAGAAATTTATTATCACCAGAAGGATTTCGAAACAGCCATTTTCAAATGGGAGAAAGTAAACAATGACCTCTCTCTATGGGCAAAAAAAAATATAGCAGACGCTTATTTTGAATTAGGATTATTTTCAATGGCTGAAAAAATTTATACATCGATTCAAGCAGAAGACGTTACATTAACAATGGAAGTGTCTTTACAACTTCTTTCTCTGTACATGGAACAAAATCGTTTAGGACTTGCTTTTAAGGTCATTAGTGAAGCTGTTTCTTTCCAACCAGACTATCCAAATATCACTGCTATCGCTCGCTCCTTTTATGAAAAACAGCAGGATTGGAACAATGCGATTGACCTTGCTGTACAAGAAGGAATTCGGACGAAATCATTACATTGGTTTGAGATTTTAACAAATTATGTGAATCAAGGATTCACAAAACAAATGAAACCAAAATATTTTTATGAAGCATTAAAAGTTTTATATACAGTCGATTCGGTTCAATTTAAGCAACTGGTCTTATCTCTTTGGAAAAGCTATCAAGATGAATCAACCTACTTAGTATGGATTCAAACAATTAATCACCTGTTTTTACATGTCGAAGTAGATTCTTACGACGCATGGGATGAAATTGTTACGCTTTATCAAGACACATACTGCGAATTAATTACAGGACAATACTTGATGCATGAACTGCAAGAACTTATTCCAGACTTGTTGACGAATTGGTTTAGCTTAACAAAAGCAGAACATTCTCTATTTGTTTCTGCTGCAACATTAGCATGGAATGAGGTTTCACCTAAGAGCCTCGATACATTACTTGTAAAAAGCACTGAAACACTACTTTCTAGTTCCACAACATATAACGCAGTTGAACTAGACAAGGTCTCAAATCTTTTTGAAACGATTGTCGTATGGGCAGAAAAGAATGATGTAGACTTAAGTCATTCTTTCACATGGCTTGTTCGGGAACTTTCTGATGTAAACGTACAACAAGTTCTCGTTACAGGTACAAATCATACTAGTAAATCAGCCTTTATCAATTCTATATTAGGAGAAAATATACTAAAAGATTCGCCTAAGGCCGCTATCGTATTTAAAGATAATGCGCAAACTGAATTTACAGAACTCACCGATTTAACAATACGAAAGACTTCCAATTTGGATGAACTTTACGAAATGATGGCCATTCCTCCAAAAACAGAATTTGAACAGAAATGTATTGAATTTAAACTACCATGTAGATTTTTACGAAAAAATAAATTCTCATTTATCGTTACACCAGGTTTTGATGGAAATGGAAATAAAGAAAATACAAATCTAGATTACTTACATGCAGCTGATAATCTATTATATGTTCTTAATACCTCTTCATCGTTACTTGATGAAGAAATTGATACACTTCTGTACATGCAAGAACAACTACCAACTTTACAAGTTCAATTTGTTTTAAATCAAATTGATACCATTCTTAGTGAGGAAGCAGCAAATAAAAAGCGAATTGAAATCGAGTCTAAAATACATGTACATTTTCCAAATGCACGCGTATTCTCTTACTCACCTTTACAGGAGAGCAGTGGGCAACTAAGTGATTTAACAGAGTCCATTACTTCAAACTTTAATAATAGAAATATAAAAACAGAACGCACAGAAAAACTATTATGGTTTATTCAAAAGACCATCATGTATCTGTTAAATGAACGTATACAACTAGAAAATACGTTAGTAAAATCCATTCGTTGGAACAAACACATTTTAGTAAAGCTAAATGGCTTTATTAATAATCTAACTGCTATTGAAAAAGATAAGACTCGCTCTATCACAGACTCATATCGTTTAACTAAAGATGAAATTATACATGACCTTCATGATCAAATCCCTGAATTATTACAGAGTTGCTCTGATCTAGTTCAGGAAGATAGTGACTTTAAACAAGTTCCTGAAGAACTAAATGTAGCAATGAATGAAAGAATACAAAAACATTTGCAACAAGTGATATTACCTAAATTTACTCATTCTATTCAGGAATGGATTGAAAAAGCACATAATGAGTTTATTCAAAGTCAATCTTATTTAGATGAAATGAGTGAAACATTTAATAAATTATACGAAGAAGAACGCATGAAACTACCATGTGATTTTCAATTACTTGATGATTGGCGTCGAGATGTTGCTAGAATGACAAACCGAATTAAAGTTGATGACGTAAATATTTTACTACGCTTTACACCAACACAATTTCTATTAAAAAGTGCGGGAAAACTATTCGGTAACATGCAAAAAAATCAATCCATGCTTTACAACAAATACAAAAATTATATTGAGACCGAAGACTATACAGAAGTAACAACAACGATTTCTGAACAGTTCTTCCTTCAATTTGAATTATTCGAAAGCGCATTAGAACGCGATATTATGATGTTCTTTAAAGAACCTCTTAGCATATTAAAACAGACTGTGGAAGCCGCACATCTCGAAATAAATCAGGACGAAAATGCATTAACAAAACTAAGAACAAATCCAGAAACATATCACGATCCTTTAACATTGTTTAAATTGCAGTTATTACAATACAAATTCATGCTAAATAATAAACCGATTTCATCAAAAGTAGAAAGTAACAAGGCGCCAACCATTTAGATAAGAACAAAAAACCAAGCAAATCATAACAATTGCTTGGTTTTTTGCTTATATTCT
Organism: Bacillus pfraonensis; assembly: GCF_050768835.1. Taxonomy (NCBI): domain Bacteria; kingdom Bacillati; phylum Bacillota; class Bacilli; order Caryophanales; family Bacillaceae; genus Bacillus; species Bacillus pfraonensis. The sequence goes on from NZ_JAHCDO010000024.1 coordinate 61,274, forward strand.
ATTTCACATATCCCAAATAACATCATTAACTTTTGCATCAACTCTTACACGATGAATGAACTTCTTTCTCTCTTCTTCTTTATGAATTAACTTATGTATATACCGACGTTTACTTAATAAATTTCTATATACTTCATTATAATTTAGAACTTCCTGGCAGCGCTTATCCTCATATAAAACTTTGAACCATGCATACCCCTTTAGCTTTTCCACATGCCTCTTCATTCTTTTCTTTTTTCGTTTTTCTCGTTCAAATAACCTTTCCACCACTTGCTCTACCACTTCATCTAACATAAAGTCCCCAGCTACTTTTACAACACCAATCGTTCCTCTAACAATGCCTTTCCCCGCATCAACACATACTTCACCTAATGCAATTGCTGCCCGACCAATCCCTACTAGAATGTGTCCAATAATATCCTCCATATTATCACTTCCTTCTAGTTCACAATTTTCATATGATCAAACGGATAATAGATTGCTGTTAATGTTCCAAGCACTTCCGTTTTATGAATCAGCCCTAAGCCGTTACGACTATCTCTACTTACTAAACGATTATCACCCATAACAAAAATCTTGTCTTTTGGAATTGTAATAGGACCGAAGTCTTCTGTTAAATTAACAAGAAGTTGTTTTGCATGCTCTCTATTCTTATCCAAGTAAGATTCACTTTTCACTTGATGATTTACATATAATTGATCATTTTTCATCTCAATTACATCTCCTGGCAGCCCAATAATTCTCTTTACATAAAAGTTATCAGTTTTTACTACAATAATATCTTCACGCTCATAAGTCTCAAATCTCTTTGCTAACTTATTAATAATGACCTTATCCCCATCTTGCAATGTTGGCCTCATAGATGCTCCTTGTACAGTTGTTGGAAAAAACACAAAAATCTTCATTAAAAAAAACAATAAACATGCAATTGCTATTATTTCAAAAAGTTCACGAAAGCGACTTTTCTTTTTCATTTATTTCCCCTTTCTCACTTATTCCTCTATTATAAGGCTCATTTGTAAATAAATTCTATATTATCTGTTAATTATTCATATTACTTATCCTACATCAGCGATTGATAATACAGATCTCAATGTTTAGTACTAACAAAGTAACTACAAACTTCACTGTACCTATAAAAAAGAACCGCTCTTCACAAGCAGTTCCCTATTCTTTATCCCGCTATTTTTGGGCAATAAAAGCCTAATTCGTGAAAACTAATAATCAGTAGGGAATGAAGCCCCAACTGATTAAAGCTTCACTTTACATTCCAGCATAAATAATACACATCTGTGCAGCAATATATGTTAACCAAATCCAAAGTGGATCATACTTTACTTTGCGGCCGCCAATATCTGTCACACCGATAATAAAATCAGAAATTACAAATAGTAATCCACCGAATGCTGGGATCCACCATATTCCGCTATTTGCATAGTATAATGCAAATGCAAAGCATGCCATTCCACCGACCCATAAACCATATACGAGCGCACCAATTGTAAACAACTTATCTTGCCCTTGATTCCGAATAAAAAAGAACCAACCAATTATTAAAAATAGGCCGTAGGCAATGACACCAATCCAGAATCCCTTCCACGAAATACCCGTTTGTAAAAATGCCGTTACATAAAAGCAATGTGCAATTGCAAATGTAACCATACCACCCATTAGCCGATGCCCAAACGGTATGAGCCCCGCCATAAATAAATCACCAAGCGTAGATAAAGTCATACCAATTGCAACCCACTGCCGATACTCTACAGATGGATCTTGCAGCCAAATCCAAATCGCACCACCCGTTAAAGAAAAACTAAGCGTGAGACGAATCAATAATGGTAACGGCTCATTTTTTATAGTTTGTCTTGTCTTCGCCATTGCAAAAAATGCTCCAAAAACAAATAGAAAGACTTGCCCAATTAATAATATATAAATTTCATTCATAAATATGTGCTCCTCAATGAACAGATAATACTGTACTTTCGTGATATAACTTCTTTTTTCCTCTAAAATTTGAAAAAAAGAATAACTTCTGTCCTTCTTTTCGAGCATGAAAGAAAAATACACTCACTTATTTTAAGCTGCTTGTTTCTCTTGTTCTGTTTTTTGCATATTTGGTGTTCGATTTACTACGATAATTCCTGCCGCTACGCACGCTAAGCCAAATAAAACAAAGGAATGAATTGCTTCTCCTAAAATCATACTGGATAATAAAACGCCAAATATCGGTATAAAGAACATATACATCGATACTTTTCCAACTTTGTTATACTTCATAACTGTATTCCAAATACAGAATCCTGCCGCTGATAAGAAGGATAAATATAGTAACATAGATAGTGCTTTCATATTAAATACAAAAGGCATAAATCCAACTTGAAAAATGCCAATACATAATAATCCAATAGATCCAAAAATCATCTGGTATGCTGTCATGTATCCAACATCTAATGTTTTGCTGCCTTCTTTCGCCAATATATTTCCATATGAATACATCATCGCGGCCCCAAGAAGCAATAATTCACCAATTCCAAAATGGAAAGCCATACTTCCATCACTCGGAACATTTACAAGAATTACACCACAAAAACCGATAGACACACCGATCACTTTTCGCATATTTAATGCATCATCTTTGTATAAAAAATGCGCGAGTAAAATTTGGAAAAAGGATGATGTCCCCGAAATAATAGCACCTTCAATGCCGGAACTGTAACTCATACCAATATAAAAACACACATATTGTAGGAATGTTTGAAACAAACCAATTTGTACTAATTGCTTTCCTGTTTCTTTTTTGAAATGCATATCTTTTCCTATTGCCTTAAAAAAGAATAAGAGCATCACACCTGATAAGAAAAAGCGATAACCAGCAAATAATATTTGCTCGCCAACTTCATGTGGCCGAATTCCGAGTTCAGCATAACTTAATTTAATAAAAGGAAATGCACTTCCCCATAGAAATGTCGCTGCGAGTGCTGCAACAAATACACCAATCGGATGAGTAAAAAATTTCTCTGTCTTCACTTGTTGTCTTCCTTTCCGACCTTTTTACGAACAATATCCATATATACCAAAGGAACAGCAAAAAAACAAGTTTTTCAATTTCATATATAAGCAAAAACATATCCTCAAGTAGAAATATATGATATAATATAGAATAATTATAAGGTAATAATTGATAAAATTTCTCATTAGAAATGCTGCTATCCGTATGGATGGCAGCTTTCGTCGTTTTATGGGGGTTTCGATTTTGATTCTTTTTCTCAATAAGAACATGGAAGGAGAGAGTAATTATGAACTCAGAAGTAAAAACATTACCATCAAAAAATAATATGTCTAACCCATCTTGGATTCAATCATTTCAAAAACATTATGAACTAATCTTTGCAATCCTATCTGGTGTTTTCATTTTAGCAGGCTGGTTATTCACAAAAAACGAAGCAACAACTGTTGGAGTAGTTTTTTATATCCTCGCCTATATAATTGGAGGATATGCGAAAGCCAAAGAAGGCATTGAAGATACAATAGAAGAAAAAGAATTAAATGTAGAAATGTTAATGCTCTTCGCTGCCATTGGTGCCGCTATTATTGGATACTGGGCAGAAGGTGCAATCTTAATATTTATCTTTGCCCTAAGCGGTGCAATGGAATCTTACACATTAAATAAAAGCCAAAAAGAAATTTCAGCTCTGCTAGATTTACAGCCTGAAGAAGCCTTGCGTATTTCTCATGGAACAGAAGAACGTATTCCAGTAGGTGAATTAGAAATTGATGACATTATTTTAATTAAGCCAGGTGAACGTGTACCTGCCGATGGTACAATTCATAGCGGTGAAACAAATATTGATGAAGCTGCAATCACTGGGGAGCCTATCCCAAATGAAAAAAAATTAGGTGATGAAGTATTCGCTGGAACTGTGAACTTACGTGGGGCTATTGAAGTTAAAATTACGAAAAGAAGCGACCAAACGTTGTTCCAAAAAATTATTCGTCTCGTTCAAAACGCACAAAGTGAAAAATCACCATCCCAACTTTTTATCGAAAAGTTTGAAGGAACATATGTAAAAGGTGTACTTATTGTCGTTGCTCTCATGATGTTCGTTCCTCATTTCATACTAGATTGGAGCTGGAACGAAACATTTTATCGCGCTATGATTTTACTCGTTGTCGCTTCTCCATGTGCACTCGTTGCATCCATTACACCTGCGACATTATCTGCTATTTCTAACGGTGCGCGAAGCGGTATTTTGTTTAAGGGTGGCATTCATTTAGAACGTCTTGCCTCCGTAAAGGCAATTGCCTTTGATAAAACAGGAACGTTAACACAAGGAAAACCGACTGTAACAGATATTTACGTACGTGATGAAATAACAGAAGAAGCTGTACTATATATTACAGCTTCTATCGAAAGTCATTCCACACATCCACTCGCAGAAGCTATCGTCATGTACGCAAAACATGCATATGACATTACATTAACAAAACCAGAAAGTGTAGAAGATGTCACTGGATTTGGCTTAAGAGGAGTTTTAGAAAATACAGCGTACAAGATTGGAAAGGCCGATTTTATTGGCGAGGAAACAAAAATTTTTCATAATGGTATCGCTACTACGCTCGAACAAGAAGGAAAAACTGTTGTCTATATTAGCGATGAAGAAGGAATTCTTGGCCTTATTGCTTTAAAAGATACGTTACGCCAGGAAACAATTGCTGCTATTCGTGATTTACAAAGTATCGGTGTGAAAGCCATCATGATCACAGGTGATAACGAACAGACAGCTAAAGCAATTGCAACTGAAAGTAACATAAAAGAATACTATGCATCATGCTTACCAGAAACAAAAGTAGAAACAGTGAAACAACTAAAAGAAAAATACGGTACAGTGGCAATGGTTGGCGACGGAATTAACGATGCTCCTGCACTCGCTACAGCAAGTATTGGCGTTGCGATGGGTGAAGGGACAGACGTTGCCTTAGAAACAGCCGATGTTGTTCTAATGAAAAATGAACTCTCTCGCCTTGCACAGGCCATTCGTTTATCAAAACGTATGAATCGCATTGTAAAACAAAATATTATTTTTTCATTAACAGTAATCGCAATGCTTATTTGTTCCAACTTCCTACAATTTTTAGCCCTTCCATTTGGTGTTATCGGCCATGAAGGAAGTACAATCCTTGTAATTTTAAACGGGTTACGATTATTAAAAGGAAATAATTAAACGGGTTCCCTAAAATAGGGAACCCGTTTTTTCTTCAATATCCAGCACTATCGGCTAGATAATTCGGCGGCTTCGCGTTTTCTGACGAAGAAAAAACGCGTTTCTATATCAGAAGCCACCATCCCTCTCACGTTTTAAGCGAGTCGGTTGTGCTTTTTAATGGTAGCCGTTATGTCCATTCGCACTACTGCTCGTTTTATGTTTTGGATGTGAACTACTTTTTTGTTTACCTTGGCTTTTATTATTATGATTTTTTTTATTGTTGCTCATCTTGAATCCCTCCTATTCCTTTTTATTATGGAACAGAACGCTATTTTCCATCACGGGAATTATTGTCACTTGCTCGATAAGAATACAAGAGACCATTAATTTCACCACCAAGTAAAATAACCCAGGCCGTTAAATAAAACCATAACATTAAAATAATAATACCACCGAGACCACCATATGTATTTGCATAATTGGCAAATTTGTCTACGTAATAAGCAAATGAGTACGATACCACAATCCATCCAATTGTTGCAAATAATGCTCCTGATACAACTTCTTTTCTTTTTAACTTTCGATCAGGCGCAAATGTATATAAGAAACTAAATAAGGCAAATAACACTAAAAAGCTGGCTACTAATCGTGTAATACTCCATACGAAAGAAAAACTCTCTGATAAGCCGAGCGCTTTAAAAACAGCTGCTCCAATTACCTGTCCAAAAACAGGGACAATTAAAGCGAAAACAATCATAAAAATTATTGCCAGTGTGAGTACAATGGATAACGCTCTCGTTGTAATGTAAGAGCGTGTTTCTTTTACGTCATAAGCACGATTAAAAGCATTCATCACTGCATTTACACCATTTGATGCAAACCATAACATCGATAATAAACCAAATGATAACAAACCACCATTTTGTTTGTTTACAACGCTATCTACATTCACTTCAATTAAATTCATTGCATCTTCTGGCACATAATTCTCTAATAAACTGAGCACATCCTCTGTATGAATGGGAATAAATCCAAGAAGTGTAATTAAAAAAACAAGCCCAGGAAAAATCGCAAGCAAGAAGAAATAAGCGAGCTGTGCTGCTAAGCCCGCTACGTCATCTCGCATCGTTCGGTCATATAGACCCTTTCCAAACGAATAGACACGATTTCCCCTTTCTTTCTCTAGAAACTTTTTCATATTTCTCTAGACGCTTTTCTTCTCTTCTTTATCTTGCTTTAACTCAATGTATGCCTCTGTCTTTTTTTCTTCCGCATTGGAGTCCTTCATAAATAATTCACGCGCTTCTTTCATCCCACCATCTTCAGCTACTACTGGCTCTTCTTCTGCTTTTAATTCTCCTACTTTTGGAGACACAGCTTGAATTTCAATTGTTTCTGGCTTTTCCCCTGATTCAATCTTTTTTCTACTAAAGATTTCTTTTGTTTCCTTTAACGTACCGACAACAGCCGGCGTTAGCTTCTTGATTTCCGCTACCTTCGCCTTTACTACATTAAAATCTGCAAGTTCGCGCCCTTTATCTGTAACAGTTTGCACTTTTTCTTTAATCTTTGCATTCTCGCCAATTTCAATCATTTTTGATTTTGCTTTTTCTGCTGTATTTTTCACTTTCTCACGATTTTCTTTCTTAAGCATGGAAACAGCTACACCTGCTGCTACACCAATCGCAATGTTTCGAGCTATATTATTCTTCTTTGCCATATTCCTTCACCCTTTCATTTCTTATGTTAGAAAGTATTTCTTTCTAATCTTTCTCATATTCCTTGCTCATTTTGAATGAATGCTAACAACTTTGCACACCCTTCTGTTACAAGGTCATATACTTCTTGAAAGTTCCCTGTAAAATAAGGGTCAGGAACATCCGTCCAGCCACCGCCTGGAACAAAATCGGACAGTCTACCAATATAGCCTCCAGCTTTACCTAAACTTTCTAAATCTGCTATATTCTTGTTGTCCATGGCAATAATATAATCAAACTTTGTTAAGTCTTCTTTTTCTACTTGCCGTGCTTTAATTCCTTCAAAAGAGACTTCATTTTCTGTTAAAATTTTTTGTGTTCCTTTATGAGGTGGATGACCAATATGCCAATCACCTGTCCCAGCAGAGTCAATTTGAATCTTATCTTCTAACCCTTCTCGTATGACAAGATCTCGAAAAATTGCTTCTGCCATAGGAGAACGGCAAATGTTCCCAAGACAAACAAACAATACTTGAATCATATTTGTTTCTTCCCTTCTTGGTGCTTTCTTATATACATATAGTATAAACAACCAATTATTAATTATAAAGGAAATACCTACTAATTTAATAGGATTGAAAAGTTGCATTAACGAAAATGATAAAAAATGTTAAGATAGCCTTATGTTATTTCAAAGGGGGACACTTCGGTGGATTTATCCGTAAAATCGAAAGAAAATGTTGAATATATGGTAGACGCAATTAAAGAAAAGTTACGCATGGTAAACGCTGGTGCAATGCGTGCCGAAAGCTTTAACGAAGAAATGTATGAGGATTTACGTGACATTTATGATCATGTAATGAAACGCGAAACATTTAGCATTAGTGAAATGCAAGCTATTACAGAAGAGTTGGGTATGTTAATTAAAAAATAATGAAGAGTCCCTTTGTACAAAGGGACTCTTCATTATTTTTTAACCGAGAAGCCCCGCTCTAAACGAAGTAAGGGCGGCGCTAGTCCAATTCTAACAAATTCATGACATCCTTTCGCTTCCCTACATTTATTTTCCAAATACTGTACAATAAAAAGAGAACTTCACCATAGACCTCACAACGAATACTCTCCACTTTACCATGGCTAACTGTGTTTACCGGAGGTGCTTATCGATGAACAATTGGTATAGTAAAACGAAAGATCAAACAATACTTGCACTTGAAACAAATGAACAACATGGTTTAACAGATGAAATGGTACAAAACCGCCTAACAAAATATGGCCGAAACGAACTCACGACGAAACAAAAGAGAACTTTATGGCAACGTATTTTTTCCCAAATTAATGATGTCCTCGTCTATGTTCTTTTAATTGCCGCTCTTATCTCTGCCTTTGTAGGTGAATGGGCCGATGCTAGCATTATTGCTCTCGTTGTTGTTTTAAACGCTGTAATTGGTGTCATTCAAGAATCGAAAGCAGAACAAGCGCTAGAAGCATTAAAAAAGATGGCCACGCCTAAAGCAATTGTAAAACGAGATGGGGAATTAAAAGAAATACCAGCCGAACAAGTCGTTCCAGGTGATATTGTTATGCTCGATGCAGGACGATATATTCCTTGCGACTTACGCCTTATCGAAACTGCAAATTTAAAAATTGAGGAGTCTGCATTAACAGGCGAATCTGTTCCTGTTGATAAAGATTCACTTTACCATCCTTCTCTTCAAGGCGAAGAACAAGTCCCACTAGGTGATCAAAAAAATATGGCCTTTATGTCCACTCTTGTTACATACGGACGAGGTGTTGGCGTTGCTGTTGAAACAGGAATGAAATCACAGATTGGAAAAATTGCTACTCTTTTGCATGAAACTGATGATGATGCAACACCACTTCAAAAAAGCTTAGCTCAAGTCGGAAAATATTTAGGATTTGTAGCTGTAGCAATTTGCATCATTATGTTCTGCATCGGATATTTCCAAGGACGAGACACACTAGAAATGTTTATGACTGCCATTAGTTTAGCCGTTGCTGCGATTCCAGAAGGATTACCCGCAATTGTTTCTATCGTTCTCGCAATCGGCGTACAGCGTATGATTAAACAAAACGTAATCATTCGAAAGCTTCCAGCTGTTGAAGCACTCGGTTCCGTTACAATTATTTGCTCAGATAAAACTGGTACATTAACACAAAACAAAATGACTGTTACTCATTTCTATAGTGATTGTACATACGACAAACTCGAAAATTTAAACGTAAATAATACAGTCCATCATTTGCTATTAGAAAATATGGTCCTATGTAATGACGCATCTTATACAGCTGAATCACAGACTGGTGATCCAACCGAAATTGCTCTTCTTGTTGCCGGTAACATTTTGGGTGTTCAAAAAGATACGTTAGAAAATCAACATAGACGTGTAAACGAATTGCCATTTGATTCCGAACGCAAAATGATGTCAACACTGCATGAGTACAATGAAAACTATTACAGCATGACAAAAGGCGCAATCGATAAACTTTTACCTCGTTGCACCCATATCTTTATAAATGGTAAAACTGAAATGTTAACTGATGCTTATAAAGAAAAAATATTAAAAGCGGCTCAAATGATGTCTCAACAAGCTTTACGTGTGCTATCATTTGCTTTCAAACAACATGCTACAGAAAGAATCACTAACGATTCTCTAGAGGAAAACCTTATATTTATAGGGCTTGTCGGTATGATTGATCCACCTCGAACAGAAGTGAGAGCATCTATTGCCGAATGTAAAAACGCAGGAATTCGTACTGTTATGATTACAGGAGATCATAAAGATACTGCTTTTGCCATCGCAAAAGAACTTGGTATTGCAGAAAAAGAATCTGAAGTCATGATTGGAACAACATTAGATCGTATTTCAGACGAAAAATTAGCAAATGAAATTAATCATTTAAATGTATTTGCACGTGTTTCTCCTGAGCATAAAGTTAAAATTGTCGGGGCACTACGTGCAAAAGGAAATATTGTTTCTATGACTGGGGATGGAGTCAATGATGCACCGTCTTTAAAACAAGCAGATATCGGAGTCGCAATGGGGATTACAGGGACAGACGTCGCTAAAGGTGCAGCTGACATGGTTTTAACAGACGATAACTTCTCATCTATTGTCAAAGCTGTTGAAGAAGGAAGAAATATTTATCGCAACATAAAAAAATCCATTCTTTTCTTACTCTCTTGCAACTTTGGAGAAATTATTGCACTATTTTTAGCTATTTTACTCGGATGGGCTACACCGCTTCGTCCGATTCACATTTTGTGGGTGAATTTAATTACAGATACACTTCCCGCTTTATCACTTGGGGTTGATCCAGAAGATCCAGATGTGATGAAAGAAAAGCCGCGCCGTACGAAAGAAAGCTTATTTAGTGGTAGCGTTTCTTTTCTTATTCTAAACGGGATCGTCATAGGGATCCTTACTTTAATCGCCTTTATTGTTGGAGCGAAATTATATACAGGAGATACAAATATCTTCCCACTGTTCCCATCTCAAATTGATGACGATGCATTACTACACGCTCAAACAATGGCGTTTGTCGTACTTAGTTTTTCACAGCTTGTTCATTCGTTCAACTTACGATCAAGCACAAAATCAATCTTTTCAATTGGAGTATTCACAAATAAATACTTAGTTTTCTCCCTACTTATCGGTATCTTGATGCAAATATGTATTATCTCGATCCCACCGATTGCTAATATATTTGGGGTACATGCCTTAACATTAAAAGATTGGGGATTTGTTATAGTACTAAGTATGATTCCGCTTGTTGTAAATGAGATTATAAAGGTGTTTAAGAGAAGTTAAAAGGCAATGAGGAATCTCCTCATTGCCTTTTTATTACCCTCGTAATTCTTTTTTAATATTCTCTGTAAGTTCTGCCATACGTTTACGACTTTCTTCACGTTCACGTTTATTTTGTTCTTCGATTTGCTGTGTTTCTTGCATACCTCTTGAAATGATATTCCATGTTTCTTCAAGTGTTTCCATTTTAATACTAGAAGAACCAGAAAGTCTTGCTACCTCAACACTTTGCGTTGCAATATTTTGTGCATTTTTCTTAAGTAGCTCATTCGTACGGCGATCAAGCTCAGCCATAGAATCCGCAACAAGCTTTTGGCGTTTTGCATTCACAGCTTGAATAATTCCATTTTTAAAAATAGGAATTGTTGTAATAAACGCTGTATTAATTTTACCAATTAATTTGTTATTACCACGCTGAATCATACGAATTTGTGGTGCTGTTAATAACGCAACCATACGAGCCTTCTCTAGATCATCAATACGTTGTTCTAAAATTTCAACAGAGTTTCTCAAAGATTCTAATTCAATACCTGCCAATTGATCATTATTTCGAACGCGCTCTTCATACATTGGAACTAGTTCTGTGTTTAGGCGCTCTAGTAACATTTCTCCTGCTACTACATATTTCTCTAAGTCTAAATAATATTTTAAATTCTGTTCATATAAACCATCTAACGTACCAATCGACTTTTTCATTTCATCTTGGTATTTTGTAATTTCCACATATACTTTGTCGATTTCACGCCCCATCGTTTGATACTTACTAAAGATTTGTTCAATCATTTTATCTGCTTTTTTAAACATACGGGAGAAAAATCCGCTTTTCTCTTCCGCAAAATCCTTACTATCAAACCTGTCCATGATTTTGCCAAGTTGTTTTAATAAGTCACCAGAATCTTCTATCTTTGATAAAGACATTGTATGTAAAATCTGATCCGCAAAACGTGAAATCTCCATAGAAGGTTCTTTACCAAGCTCAATTAGTTCCAGCTGATCTTTAATATCAACGGCATTATAAATACGTTGCACTTCAGCATCTTGTCTCAGCTGCATGCGAAGATCTTGTGCAGTTTGCTCATTTAATTCTGTTTTCGGATCTAGTACGATAGGATTATTATTCATATGTTATTTCTCCCCTTCTTTATAAAAATGGACGAAATAGTCCTTTTATTGTTTGAGATAAATTCTTATAGGCCGATGGACCATGAAATTCAAGATCAAAATTCACTTCTTCAAGCCAATGCGAATCGAATGCTCCTGCTTCAATATACTGTTCAATATCATTTCTTCCTGTCGGATTGAAGTGCAATACATCAATTCCAATTTGATTTAAGAACAGCAGTAAAACAGAATCAGAACGAGTTAATTCTCCGCTTTTCTCATTATTAAATATAACAATTTTTGGTACTTCTTGCGAATAATCAAATTTCTCAAGTAACTCTAAAATATGAGGTGGAATTTGGGACAGCTGCGCAAAAACATACAGTGCTACCTCTTGTTTCGTTTCTTTCCCCACAGGTTTACAAAGTTCACTTTCACACGTATGAATAATTGCCTCTGCGATTCCATGTTGTAGCCCTTCAGGTAAACGCTTGTGTGGCCACCAATGACTGTTCATGATTTGATCGGGATGTAGTTTCCCAGCACGGTCTAATGCATCTCGATAATGAAATTGGAAATTTGCTTTTTGTTCTTTTGTAAATGGAAATGTATTAATTAACAAGCTATTATCAAATGATGTGACCGCCTTTAATCGTTGGAAGTATTCTTTATCATTTTTTGAAACGCCTGATACTTTCGCAAATAAAGACGGAATATAGATATGTTTATTTTCCACAAAGAATGTTGGACGTACAAATGCCTTCTCTTTCGTAATTAAAAATAGTTCATCATATGTTGTTTTTAGCGTACGTGCCACAGGTGTATAAGTACGGAATTGCCACGGTTTGTATAATAAAGAATTATCATGGTGGAGTACTTGTTCAATTTCTTTCGATGCTTGGTAAGCAACCGTTGCGACACGTTCCCTGCGCCGATCTGGAAATGGTTCTAATGAAATGCGACTTGGATGAGAAATAACAAATGTCTTTTCTTCATCATCAACACTTTCAAAGCCATCTTTTCCTTCTGGATGATAATATAAAACATCACACCCGAGCATAATAAGAAAGTATAAGAAATAGATACGACTCTCCTTCGCATCCCCATACCAAACGATGCGAGGCATTTGTTTTTTATAATTAATTGTCGAAAACCACTTCGCTACGTAATTTTCGCTTAATTTAATGATATCAATTAAGAAACGTCGAAAACCTTCTGTTTTTAATGATTGATTATGTTGTTTCTCATATAATTTCAATATAGAGATAAATGTTGTATGTATATAATGTTGTAAATCTGGATTATCAACTTTAGGTAACAACTGTTTTCCTGATAAATGTGCAACAAGACGATTTACAGTAAGACCATTCGGTGCTTCTTGATGAAGCGTAAATACTTCTTGAATATGACGGAGCTTCTCAGAATTGATTACTTTATTCAAGTTTTGTTCATGCAGTACATGAATGCCTTTCGCTTCACTATAATCAAACAGTTCATTAAAATATTCATCTACATCGTTAGGAACACCAAGAATACGACAAGCTATGTAGCTAAATTTCATCTCATTCTCTGTTAATTCATACTGTGGGCGCTTTTCTAAAATCGTTTCAAATTGTTTTAAATCAGTTTCTTCTTTTAATGCATGTGGATGAAGTGTAAAACGCGAAAACACGACAGTTCACCTCCGAAAAACATTTACTTTTTTTAGAAATAATATCTTATCTCTTTTATTATAAACTATTTTAGGTTATAAAAAATGGGCGCTCGCATAACGAGCTAACCCATTTCAATTATTTATCTTCTTTCTTAGTAGCCGCAACCTCTTCGCGAGCTTGTCCAGAATTTCGCATATAATGCAAAATAAATGTCGCTCCAAATGCAACGACTAGAATAATAAAGAATACTGTATGACTAATGTGAATATCAACGACAGACAACAACATTTTCGTTGCGATGATTAAAATTAAAATATATGCTGTCGTTTCAAGCTCTGGAATACGTTCTAGTAATTTTAAAAATACACCAGCAATACCACGCATCATTAAAATACCAAGCATTCCACCTAATAGTAGAATCCAAACTTCATTGGAAACACCAAATGCTGCAAGAACGCTGTCTACTGAAAAGGCGATATCCATTAATTCAACCATGACAACTGTTCCCCAGAAAACACCAAATATTCTAAAGAGAATGCTGTTTTGATTCATACCATGAGCTTCTTCTTCTTCATTTTCACCTTTTTTCTTATCAATGAAGTACTTCACTGATAACCAAGCAAGGTAAAGTGCACCAAGAACCTTCACCCAAGCTAATTTAATTAAGAACATTCCGATTCCAATTGCGATAAAACGAAATACATAAGCTCCAATAAGTCCATAGAATAATGCTTTTTTACGTTTTTCCTCTGGTAAATGTTTTACCATTACCGCTAACACAAGTGCGTTATCGGCAGATAATAAACCTTCGAGTACAACAAGTGTACCGATTAACCCCCATGATACTGGATCTTGCAACACCTTAATCCACATGTCCAAATCAAAAAATTGGGCATACGTATCAAGAATGCCTTGTAAAATGCTCATCTTACTGTTGTCCCCTATTCTTTGCTAGATTTATAGAAAGGCGAAAAAAGGAAACGAAGTTCGTTTCCTTCTTATGCATCCAAGCCATACGCTCTTACAAGCGCACCTAATCCACCTTGGAATCCACTTCCTACTGCATTAAACTTCCACTGTCCATTATGACGGTATAATTCACAAAAGACAACTGCTGTCTCAATGGAGAAATCTTCCCCTAAATCAAAACGAAGAACTTCTTCATTTGTCTCTTCATTTGCTAGACGAACAAATGCATTTGCAACTTGTCCAAAGTTTTGATTGCGTCCTTCTGCATCATAAATCGTAACGGTAATTGCAATTCTGTGCACATCTGCTGGAACTTTCGCTAAATCTACAACAAGTTGCTCATCATCACCTTCGCCAGCACCAGTACGGTTATCACCTGTATGTAAAACCGATCCACAAGGAGATTGTAAGTTGTTATAGAAAATAAAATCTGTTTCTTTCGTACATTTTCCATTTGCATCTAATAAGAAAGCAGATGCATCTAAATCATAATCAGATCCGCCGTCATATGATTTAATATCCCATCCAAGACCGATAACTGCCTTGGTAAGACCTGGGCTTGTTTTACCTAAATCAATTTTCTGTCCTTTTTGTAATTGAATAACCATCTATATTCACCTCTTATACTATGATTCTAAAAATATATACATGAGTGAAGTACCTATTCACTCATGTATATTTTTCTCATTACTCTACATCTAAACCAAAGTTGTTACATAACGCACCTAATCCGCCTTGGAATCCACTTCCAATTGCATTGAACTTCCATTCACCAGCATGACGATATAATTCACCGACTACTACTGCTGTTTCAATAGAGAAGTCCTCCCCAAGGTCATAACGAATTAGCTCCGCGCCTTTTTCTTCATCTACAATACGTACGAAAGAATTAGATACTTGTCCGAAATTTTGGCTACGGCTTTCTCCATCATAAATTGTAATTGTGAAGCAAATACGTTCAATATGCGCTGGAACATTCTTTAAGTCCACCTTAATTGTTTCATCATCGCCTTCACCTTCACCGGTACGATTATCTCCTAAGTGCTCTACAGAACCGTTTGCACCCTTTGGATTGTTATAAAAAACAAAGTCTTCTGGACCTGATACTTTACCGTTTGCACCTACTAGGAAAATACTAACGTCTAAATCAAAATCATTTTGTCCATCATAACGATTTGTATCCCACCCAAGACCTACAAGAACGTTAGAAAGACCTGGATTTGTTTTTGTTAAATCTACCTTTTGTCCTTTTTTTAACGAAATCGATGCCATATATTATTCCTCCTTAAATTGTATTATTGATAACGTGATACAATCTCACTTAAATTTTTATCTTGTGTACCTTCTCCAACTGCAGAAAACTTCCATTCACTGCTATGACGATACATTTCACCTGCAACTAACGTTGTTTTCCCGCCGTAATTTTCCGACAAATTATAACGCGCTAATTCTTCACGTGTTTGCGGATTTTGAATCCGAATATACGCGTTCTGAATCATTCCAAAGTCTTGGCGACGATTCACGCAATCATAAATATTTACAACAAATACTAAACGATTAATACGGCTCGGAACTTTATGTAATTCTACGAAAATCGTTTCATCATCGCCAGCACCTTCACCTGTTAAATTATCACCTGAATGAATAACGCTTCCACAAGCAGATAGCTTATTACCAAAGTAAACAAGATCATTTTTATTTAAAAAACGATCATTTTCTAGCATAATCACAGATGCATCACAATCGATGTTTGGTTTGCTTCCAAATAACGAAGATAGAAACCCACCTGATTGTCCAATCGGATCCCATCCTAAGCCAACCTGCAATTTTGCTACTCTTGGTTGTCCCTTCGTTAAGTCAATCTTCTGTCCTTTTTCTAAAATAATAGGCATGAAGTTTCTTCCTTTCTACAAGGTACTTTCCAAATGGGAAAATATTGTATTCTTCTCTTATATTGTAGCATTATTTGTCGATTGAAAAAAAGAATAAATTTTCAATTATATGAAAACATTCACGTCATTTATTCATGAGGATGTAAGAAGTGGTAAATTGATCCAATCACACCCGCATGATTACGATTTTTCGCTAGTTTTATTTCACAATTTTGATAGATTCCTTGTTCCAAATATTTTTGCACCTCTTTTTTCACTTCTTCTAACAATACATTCCCACGCTCAGTAATACCACCGCCAATAATAATCGCTTGTGGATTAAAGATATACGCAAGATTACTAATTCCAATCGCTAAATGTTTAAAGAATACTTGAACTGCTTCAATGACTTCTTTATCCTTCTTATCGTATAACTCAAAAATTGTTTTTCCATTCCAGTTACCATCACCTTTATATTGCTTTACAAGACGGATTAACCCTGAAATAGATGCAATCTCTTCAAATCGTTTTCCTTCAATTAACATGTTCCCCCATTCACCAGCACTAAATGAATGTCCACGGTACAACACATGATTAATAACAATAGCACCACCAATTCCCGTTCCAAGGGTAAGCATAATAAAATTTTTCTTTTGCCTTCCCACTCCTTGCCATTTCTCTCCTAATGCTGCACAATTTACATCATTTTCAATTGAAACAGGGATCTTTAGCGTAGTTTGCAATCTATCAACAATAGGAGTTCCGGCATAGCGAGGAATATGATCTACGCCACCAGTTACCATTCCTTTATGTATATCAACAATTCCTGCTGTACTAATGCTAATTCCAGAAATATTATGCTTACTCATTAAATGTTGAGACAAACTGATAAGCTTTTGAACAATTTGTTCGCCACCTAAATGTGCCTCGGTAGAAACGATTTGATGTACTAGTACTGTTCCAAATTCTGAAACAACCCCATACTTAATTTGTGTACCCCCAATATCAAACGCAATATATTTTTTCATCCTGTCACTTCTTTCTAACGGTATGACCCTGTTCTGCTAAATTGATAAAATACAAGATCCCCCTCTACCTTAATAAGAGTTTACTAGCTTCACTGATTCTGTCTTCACATAAACACTATTATATGCTTTATTATCTGAAACGATTTCATAATATGAACCTTGCGGCGTATGAATCGTATTTTTAATCGCCACCATTATATTTCGAGACGTGGAACCATTTTGATTTCCAGCTAAATTTTTATACACCGCTGAACCTGTTTTCAAGGTTCCAAGTTGGTATTTATTTAAATCTTTACTTCCGTTCATTGCATCGATTCTATACATAAGCGATGCAATTTGTTGTCCCCAGTTTTCATCACTTGCATACATGACGTTCATGCCTTGTGCCTTATCACCTAAATTCCCACCATTATACGTGTTTCCACTTGGTGTTAAGTAATGTTTGTCGATGTACGCTGCACAAAAGTCAATGCCTTCTTCCCATGTTTTAAATCCAGTTGCTCCGTTATAAGGATCTGAGTCTACTGCTCTAAATCCAAATAAATTTTTCTTGTCTTGTGCAATACGACTTGTTCCCCAACCAGATTCTAAAATTGCATGTGATAATAAATATCCAGCATTCATCTTATACTTCTCTGCCGCACTTACAAAATATTTCCCTAATCCAATGAGAGGACTATTAGCATTAGATTTACGTAAGAAACTATCAATCTCTTCTCCTGTATACGTAGAAGTTACGCGCAATGGCACATATTCAAAGTATTGATAACTATCTTTTCCACCAATTTGTGTTTTATCAAATGCCTCGTATCGCTCACCTTCTTTCAAATGCTTCGGTGAATTGCCAACTTGATACGTTGCATATTTACCAGTAGAAGAGTTATACACATAGTGGTATAATTTTCCGTTTTTTGCTGAATAATAAGAAGTTGCTGCCCCTGTCATTGTCGGATGCAATGTTACATCATCTATATTCACATACCCTGTCAATCCATCAATTTTCACATGTATACGATCACCTACTGCTTTTACAAACTTTAAGTCTGCTCCACCTTTTACATACGTAAGCTTCTTCCCAGTCGTAATATCATAAATATAAATAACACCATTCGCTCGAACAAACCCTTGCTTCATATTCAAAACTTTACCGCCGCTTGTAATATAAGCATCTTCTTTCATATTTTGCATAATTTGCTCAGCTTCTACTTCATTTGGCTTTTGGATTTTTTGAGATGAAGTAACAATTTCATACGAAGAAGAACCTTGCTTCATTTTTAAAAATTGTAATGAGACATATCCTTCACCTCCGCTAAACCGAACTTTTGCCCAGCCACTCTCTTTAGCAACTATTGTAACAGTCTCTCCATTTTTCAAATGACCAATGATTGTAGTTCCTGTAGATGGACCTTGACGAACATTTAATAAAGACGCATTTACAACTGCTCGTTCTTCTATAACTTGTCCAGGAACAGTCGGATTTGTAGGATTTATTCCAATTTGAACAAACTCTAGCGAGATGTATCCTTCATTTCCTTTGTAATTAATCTTCGCCCAGCCATTTGCTTTTCCTAAAATCGTTACTTTTTCTCCGTTTTTCAAGTTTCCTAGTATCGCACTGCTTGTATTCGCTTGGCTTCTCACTCGCAAACTCGTTGCGGTAATTATTCCACCTTCTTGTGCTTCATTTGTGATGTTTCCTGGTTTCTCTTCTTGCTTACCAGATTCTAGTTTCACAAACTCTAGTGATATATAACCTTCATTTCCTTTATAACTAATCTTCGCCCAGCCGTTTGCTTTCCCTAAAATCGTTACTTTTTCTCCGTTTTTCAAGTTTCCTAGTATCGCACTGCTTGTATTCGCTTGGCTTCTCACTCGTAAACTTGTTGCGGTAATTATTCCACCTTCTTGTGCTTCATTTGTGATGTTTCCTGGTTTCTCTTCTTGCTTACCAGATTCTAGTTTCACAAACTCTAGTGATATATAACCTTCGTTTCCTTTATAACTAATCTTCGCCCAGCCGTTTGCTTTCCCTAAAATCGTTACTTTTTCTCCGTTTTTCAAGTTTCCTAGTATCGCACTGCTTGTATT